>CAYOWM010000174.1:0-4412 GCA_964407635.1 uncultured Flavobacteriaceae bacterium | reverse complement strand
ACTAGAAACTTGAAAGGTTGTTTCGCATAAATAAGAACCTACAGGGAAATTATTCGGTGTAATATCCATCCAAGTTCCAGAGATAATATTTTTAGTGATTTGCCATTGCCCTCTGTTTGAAAAAGTTTTTTGATGATCTATGGCAATAGCACCCATTACATCTAACTTTTCCGTAGGATTTATAGTGCCAATACTTACTTGAGAAATGGCATTGAATCCAATAAAAATAAATATCGAAGTAATTATAATTCGCATAATGGTCATTTTATAATAATAAAACGACTGAAATTAAAATTACCCTTTTTATTAGGTGATTTAAAAAAGGAATAATTTAAATTACAATATTTCCATATTTCGTTTAATTTCATTTCCGTTTTCATCGACAACTGTAATGGTGTATGTACCTTTTTTGGGTTTAATTGCCATGTCATGGATGCCTTGTGTACTACCAATAAACGTTTTATTTAAGTACCAAAATAATTTTGAATCCGATGAATTATGGATAACTTTTAAAACCACATCGTTAATTTTACCGTCAAAATTTTTAGGCAAGTAAATAGTTACATCTTTTTTAGGATATATAAAATCCATTATTGCCGATTCGGATTGTGTACAGCCTTGTTTAAATTTTGGTAAAACTTTGTATTCGGAATTATTTTTTTTGTAATAATATTCCATTAACGGAGGAAGGGTGAACCATTTTTTATGTACCATTTTTGCTAAAGGATAACAACTAGTGTTTACTTGAAAACTTTCCGTTTCATCTAGATGAATTAATTTATGGTATGGACATGCTTTTGTTTTTAAGCCCATTTTTTGCACAAAAATAGTATCTGCTTTTTCGCAAAATGCACCAAACCGATACCCACTTTTTGCACAGACTTTAATTTTTTGTAACTCGTCGTAGGGTTTGGTAAACCAATCACTTTTTGGTAATTCGTTAAATACATCAAACAGAATAGGAGCAGCAGTTTGTACACCAACTAAACCAGGTCTGCCTTCGCCGTCGGCATTTCCAACCCAAACACCAACAACAAAATCTTTTGTTGTACCAACAGCCCAAGCATCACGATAGCCAAAACTAGTTCCTGTTTTCCAAGCAATTTCTTTAGAACTATCAAAAAATTCCCAATTTTCTTGTGATTCTGGTCTATTTACTTCTTTTAAAGCTTTATAAGTTAAATAAATGGAACCTGCATCGTACACGGTTTTTTCAGTAGAAATTTGTCCAAAGTTTGCTTTGTAATTTTTTAAAAAACTAGGCTCTATAAATTCCTTTGTATAATATTTTGCTTGTAAATCATCGTAATGATTAATCGTACTACTTAAATTAGCAAAAGATTTACAAACATCCCAAAGATTAGACTCTGCTCCTCCAAGAATTAAAGACAAGCCATAATGATTTGCATCGTACTTAATATCTTTTAAATCCAATTTTTTTAAGTAATGATAAAACCTATCTAAACCAAAATTTTGCAACATTCTAACAGCAGGAACATTTAATGATTTTGATAATGCTTTAGAAGCTGAAACTGCTCCAGCATATTTTTTATTAAAATTTACAGGATTGTAATTAGCAATTTGAGTTGGTACATCTGGAATAATAGTATTTGGTAATATTTCGCCTTGATCTAGCATTGCAGCATATAAAAATGGTTTTAAAATACTACCTGTGCTACGAGGTTTATCGATAATATCTACATTTTTTTGATGATTTTTATCGGTTGGAGAATTTCCGATGTATGCCAATACTTTTCTAGTTTTTACTTCCATAACTAAAACCGCAATATTATATATTTTGTTTTGTTTTAAATTTTCATAATGCTTTTTAACAATGCTATTTACACGATTTTGCAATCGATAATCGATACTTGTTTGTATGCGTTTTCCTGCGTGTTTTTGTACTATTTTTTCTAGTAAATGTGGTGCAATTTGAGGTAGTTTATATGGTTTTTGAGGTAATTTTTCTAAGATTGCTAATTGGTAAGTTGTGGAATTGATTATCTTTTCGTTCCAAAGTTTTTTTAATAAGCGGTTTCTTTTTTTTAGTAATTTTTTTTGTCTTTTACCAGGATAAATTAAACTCGGAGCGTTTGGTAAAACGGCTAAAGTTGCGGTTTCTGCCCAAGATAAATTTTCGGGTTTTCTACCAAAATATCGCCAAGAAGCAGCGTCAATTCCTACGACATTGCCTCCAAACGGAGCGTACGAAACATAATAGGAAAGAATTTCTTTTTTAGAGCATCTAAACTCCAAACGTGTGGCTAGGATAATTTCTTTTAATTTTTCAAAATAGGTTCGTTTTTTGCCTTTTCTAGATAATCGGATAACTTGTTGGGTTAAGGTACTTCCTCCTCGTTTTATTTTATCGGAATTCCAATTTTGTTTAATCGCTTTTACAATAGAAATAGGATTAAAACCAAAATGTTTATAAAAATAAGCATCCTCAAATTGCACGATACATTTTTCAAATTTTAACGGAATACTATTTCGTTTAGGGAAACGCCATTGGCCATCTTTTGCAATTTTTGCTCCTAAAAGTTTCCCTTCTTTGCTTTCAATTATGGTTGAGGTACTTTCTTTGAATAGGTTTTTTGGCAGAGAAAAATAATACCAAACCAATAGTATTAATAAAAAAATATGTTTTTTTTTATGTTTGTAAATAAAGTTTTTCAGATTACTTAGCATCTTTTTTTAACTTTAATTGCCATTGCCAAGCTGAACGCAATGCGTCGTCAAGTGTTCGTTTGGATTTCCAGCCAAGTTCGGAATTTGCAAACGAAACATCTGCTAAATATGCAGTAACATCACCTTTTCTGCGAGGAGCAATTCTATACGGAATTTTTAAATTATTTACTTTTTCAAACGAGTGAATAACATCTAAAACGGTACTTCCGACACCAGTTCCGATATTAAAATATTCCATTTTATTTTTTTGTTTGTTGTCTAGCAATCGTTTTATTGCAACGACATGAGCTTCTGCTAAATCACTAACGTGTAAATAATCTCTAATTGGTGTTCCGTCAGGAGTGTTGTAATCGTTTCCAAAAACTAATAATTCTTTTCGAATACCAATTGCTGTTTGGGTAATATACGGAACTAAATTTTGTGGCACACCAATAGGAAGTTCACCAATACAAATACTTTTATGAGCACCAATTGGATTAAAATAACGTAAAGCTATTGCTTTTAATTTTGATATTTTTACTGTATCTGCAATAATTTCTTCGCCAATTTGTTTGGTATTTCCGTAGGCATTTTCGGCTTTTTTTATAGGTGTTTTTTCGGTTACAGGCATTTTATCTGCATCGCCATAAACGGTACAAGAGGAACTAAATATAAGATTATCAACTTTATTTTTTTGCATTTCTTGTAATAAGTAGATAAGCGTTGCAAGATTGTTTTCGTAATATTTTAAGGGATTTTGCACACTTTCGCCAACAGCTTTTGAAGCGGCAAAGTGAATAACACCATCTACGGAGTTGTTTTTAAAAAAATTGCGTACCAATTCCTTATTTTTTAAATCAATTTTAAAAAAGGCTGGTTTTATATTGGTTATTTTTTCAATACCTTCTAAAACGGATATATTAGAATTAGATAAATCATCAATAATTAGCACTTCAAATCCTTTGTTTTGAAGTGCTACCACAGTATGTGAGCCTATATATCCTAATCCTCCTGTTACTACTATTTTAGTCATAAATAACAAAAATACACATATTACTTTAGATTTACGAAGGTATTATAAAAAAAGCACAACCTTTGGTTGTGCTTTTTGATTTTTTTAGGATGCAATTATTTTTTTGGTAAGTATTGTGCAATATTTGCAATCCATTTTTTAGCACCACCACGCACATAACCTGTTTTACCAAGTGGTTCTATATCTTTTTTTGGATTATCCCCTTCGCCTGGTTTAAAAAGCCAAACGGTTGGATAGCCTCTAACGCCAAAGGCACGTTGTAACGCATTATTTTGTTTTTGTAATGCAGCAGGTAATTTTGTTCTTCTAGGAAAATCTACAACTAATAAAATTACATTCTTTTTAGCCCATTTTGCAAATTCAGGAGTGCTAAATACTTCTTTGTGTAACACTTTACACCAACCACACCAATCGCTACCTGTAAAATTGGCAAGTATTGGTTTTTTTGTTTTAGCGGATAGTTTTGCTGCTTCATTAAAATCGGTTAGCCAATTTAACTCTTTTTGAGCAAAGCCATTAAAACTAGTAATAATTAATACTATTAAGATTATTTTTTTCATTTTAGATACATTTTATACTTGCTTAGTTGCAATTTATGTGCCGAAATTACAAAAAAAGTGAAATTTATTAAAAAAATAACGACGTTTTTATAAAAACGCCGTTACGTATATTATTTTTTGATGATTTATTTTACACCATGCATTAGTTTTTT
>CAYOWM010000173.1:0-4416 GCA_964407635.1 uncultured Flavobacteriaceae bacterium | reverse complement strand
TTTTCTTACTTCTTTTTCTTTTTTTGCAATATATTTATTATGAGCATTGATTGTATCATCATCTGGAAATCCTGTAACATTTAAATTATAACCTAAGTCAATAAGTTTCTGTTGATAGATTTTTAATTTTTCTATATTTTCTTCTGTTCTTTTAAATGATTTTTTACCTTTTTTTACTAAAGAACAATCAATTTGTTCCCAATCAACTTTAGTTTCATAATCAAAACATCTAATATAACAATTTCCCGGCTTTGCATTTTTTGGTAAATTCTTTATTTGACTATTAACTTTAGCATAAAAAATAAGACTAATTAATGTCAACAAATATACTTTTTTCATAGTGATTTTTCGAGTTTTATATGGCTTAGTATTGCGATATTATCGTGATATAAATCTGTTGTAAAGTTAGATTAATTATTTTACATTCACAAGCAAATGGGATAACTTTCCCTTAACTTTTATATCTGACCTCTAAATAACGAACTTTACAAAGACACTTAGTTATAATAACAAAATAAATTTTCTTTACATTGTTGAGTTGTAGTGTAAGGATACTGCTTTTTTAGTTTTCTTATCATTCTAATTATTATGACTAGCCGATTTTAAGGTCTGACTTAGAAATTGCTAATACTAAAAAAATATTTCAAAATTAAAACCTATCTTTGCAAAATCATAAAATTTACACAAATGAAAGACGGATTATACGCAAAATTTAAAACAAGTAAAGGCAATATTTTAGTAGCCTTAGAATACAAAAAAACACCAGGAACAGTTGGTAACTTTGTAGCATTGGCACAAGGAAATATGGAAAATGCAGCAAAACCACAAGGTACACCATATTATAATGGATTAAAATTCCATAGAGTTATTCCTGATTTTATGATACAAGGTGGTTGTCCACAAGGTACAGGTACAGGAAATCCAGGATATCAATTTGAAGACGAATTTGATAGCAGTTTAAAACACGATAAACCAGGCGTTTTGTCTATGGCTAATTCAGGACCAAATACTAACGGAAGTCAGTTTTTTATTACACACACACCAACACCATGGTTAGATAATAAACATACTGTTTTTGGTAATGTTGTTGAAGGACAAGATGTTGTAGATGCTATTGCACAAGACGATTTAATTAACGAAATTGAAATAATTGCCGTTGGAGAGGATGCCGAGAAATTTCATGCAATTGAAGCGTTTCGTACTTTTGAAGGCGAAAGAGAAAAACGTATCGAACAAGCAAAAAAAGAGCAAGAAGCTGCTTTAGATGCACTAGCTGCTGGTTTTGAAAAAACAAAATCAGGATTGCGATATCAAATAATTCAAAAAGGAAACGGTAAAAATGCCGAAAAAGGACAAACGGTTTCCGTACATTATAAAGGAATGCTTCCTAATGGACAAGTATTTGATTCCTCATACCAACGCAAACAACCAATCGATTTTACTTTAGGTATTGGACAAGTAATTTCAGGATGGGATGAAGGCATACAATTATTGCAAGTAGGAGACAAGGCTCGTTTTGTAATTCCAAGTAATTTGGCTTACGGAAGCCAAGGTGCTGGAGGTGTAATTCCACCAAATGCAACTCTTATTTTTGACGTAGAATTGATGGATGTAAAATAGCAAATAAAAAAAAACGACTAAATAATTTATTTAGTCGTTTTTTAAATATACAATAAAATGAAGCAAACACTTGTGATTTTAAGCCTTTTGGTTATCTCGCTTATTAGCTGTTCCAAGCAAAAGAAAGATGCAATTATTGAAAGTGCAAAAGACTTTCAACATAAATTAAATCTAGAATATGCCGATGTTAAAACTTCGCCATTAACCAAGCAAGATGCCATTAGTTTTTCTAGTTTAGATTTTTATCCAATTGATAAAAAATTTGTAGTAACAGCTGCTTTTAAAAAAACACCAAACGAAAAATCGTTTAAAATGCTAACTACTACAAGCCGTTTAGCAGAATATGTTAAATACGGAATAGCATCTTTTAAGATAGACAGCACAACATATCAATTAAATATCTATCAAAATATTGAATTAGCAAAAAAGCCAGAATATAAAGACTATCTTTTCTTACCATTTACCGATGAAACCACAGGAAAAGAATCCTATTCAGGAGGTCGTTATATAGATTTAAGCAAACCCAAAGATGATAAATTGGTAATTGATTTTAATAAAGCATATAATCCATACTGTGCATATAATCATAAATATTCTTGTCCAATTCCTCCAACAGAAAACCATTTAAACATAGCAATTAAAGCAGGAGTTAAAAAGTATCATTAAAATATTAAGTAGGTCTATACACAAAACCACTACAATGATCTTTACTTGCACCAGTAACACTTTTAAGGCAATTAATTTTATTTTCTAACTTTCGCAAACCTAAAAACGCAAAAATTATCGCCTCTTTGTAATCTATAATTGTTGGGTTAGGAATACAAATTGTAGCTTTGCAATTATCTGTAATTCGTTCCATTAGATAGCTGTTAAAAACACCACCACCAGAAACTAAAACAGTTGTATTTGGGTTAATTTTATTGGCAATTTGTATGCTAATATGCTCTACAAACGTATGTAAAACATCTGCTATTTTTAAATTGTAAGAGTTTATTATAGGAAAAACAACATTCGTAACAAACTCATAACCAAGCGATTTTGGATTATCCGAAATGTAAAAATCCAAGTTGTTTAACTCTGTTAATAAACTATTATGTACTTTTCCGCTTCGTGCCAAAACACCTTTATCATCATACGCTAGACCAAGTTTTGAAACATAGTGATTTAAAACAATATTAACAGGACAAATGTCATAAGCTAATCTATTTTTATTTTTGGTAAACGAAATATTAGCAAAACCACCTAAATTTAAGCAATAATCGTATTTGCTGAACAAAAACGCATCACCAATCGGAACTAACGGAGCACCTTGACCATCAAGCAACACATCTTGTACTCTAAAATTACAAATCACTTTTTGGTTTGTTTTATTGGCAATTGTTTGGCCATCACCAATTTGTAACGTATATTTTTTTTCAGGTTTGTGGTGTATCGTATGACCATGCGAGGCTATAAAATCTAATTTTTCAATGCCATTATCTCCAATAAAACGATTAAGTAATTCCGATAAGTAACTTCCATATAGTATGTTTAACTCCTTTAATTTCTTGTCGTTAAAGTAAAAGGCATCGTGTAATTTTTTTTTCCATAAATGGGAATACGGAATCGTTTCATAGCACAAAACTTCCATTGAATACGTATCCAAACAAGTAAATTTTACATACACCAAATCCACTCCATCTAAAGAAGTACCACTCATTAATCCTATTGCATAGACTGTTTTCAAAAAAATGTTAATTAATATTAAAACGAAAATAATCATAAAAAATAAAATATACGTATATTTGAGCAGTTATATTTAGATAAAATAATTAATTAAAAACAAATAGATAAAAATGGATTTTTCACTTACAGAAGAACAAATTATGATACGAGATGCAGCTCGTGATTTTGCACAAACCGAATTACTGCCAGGCGTTA
The DNA here is from genome assembly GCA_964407635.1 of uncultured Flavobacteriaceae bacterium. Classification (GTDB taxonomy): domain Bacteria; phylum Bacteroidota; class Bacteroidia; order Flavobacteriales; family Flavobacteriaceae; genus S010-17. The sequence continues at coordinate 876 of CAYOWM010000173.1, read as the reverse complement.
TTGAACGTGATGAAAAACAAGAATTTCCACATGAACAAATAAAAAAAATGGGTGAACTAGGTTTTTTAGGAATGATGGTAGATCCAAAATACGGTGGAGGAGGATTAGATACAATCTCGTATGTTCTTGCAATGGAGGAAATTTCTAAAATCGATGCTTCTGCATCTGTGGTAATGTCTGTTAATAACTCTTTAGTTTGTTGGGGTTTAGAACATTTCGGAACAGAAGAACAGAAGCAAAAATATTTAGTACCACTAGCAAAAGGCGAAATTATAGGAGCATTTTGTTTAAGCGAACCAGAAGCAGGTTCTGATGCAACCTCACAACGTACCACAGCCATAGATAAAGGCGATTATTATTTACTAAATGGTACTAAAAATTGGATTACCAATGGTGGAAATGCAAGTGTATATCTTGTAATTGCACAAACCGATGTAGAAAAAGGACATAAAGGTATCAATGCTTTTATTGTAGAAAAAGGTATGGAAGGCTTTGTTGTAGGTCCTAAAGAAAATAAAATGGGTATTAGAGGTTCCGATACGCATTCGTTAATGTTTACCGATGTTAAAGTGCCTAAAGAAAACCGAATTGGCGAGGATGGTTTTGGCTTTAAATTTGCTATGAAAACCCTTGCAGGAGGACGAATAGGTATTGCCTCACAAGCCTTGGGTATTGCATCAGGAGCATACGAATTGGCTTTAAAATATTCCAAAGAACGTAAAGCGTTTGGTAAAGAAATTAGTCGTCATCAAGCAATTGCTTTTAAATTGGCAGATATGGCAACCGAAATTGAATGTGCAAGACACTTGTGTATAAAAGCTGCTTGGGATAAAGACCAGCATAATAATTATGATTTGTCAGGAGCTATGGCAAAAT
>CAYOWM010000172.1:0-4441 GCA_964407635.1 uncultured Flavobacteriaceae bacterium | reverse complement strand
AAAAAAAAGAAAAGAAAAAAGAAAATCCAAAAAAAGAATTAAAGTATAACAAACAAAAAATACGTAAAAATTCAAAACCAAAACGTCCGTCAAATGACGAGATGATGAAAAGAATAAAAGCGAAAAAAAGAAAAGGAAAATCAATGGGACCTCCAGGATTTGGTGGTTAAATTTAAACAAGTAACTAATTAGTAATCTTTAATATAAAAGTATGTTTTCCGATAAAAAAAATAAGCAAAGCACAAACCAAATGAACGAGAGAAATATAATAGGAGCAAATACCGTTTTTAAAGGCGATATTACTTCTGAAGGCGATTTTCGCATCGACGGAACTATTGAAGGGACAATTAAAACCAGTGCACGGATAATTTTAGGTAAAAATGGTAAAATAATTGGTGATGTAAGCTGTTCAAATGCCGATATTGAAGGAACAATTAATGGTAACCTAAATGTAACCGAACTACTATCTTTAAAACAAACAGCAAATATTCAAGGAGATGTTTCTATGGGTAAATTATCCGTAGAACCAGGAGCAGTATTTAACGTAAACTGTTCTATGAAAGGTTCGGTAAAAGAACTAAAACATGGCAAAAATTCCGAAAAAACAGCCTAATAAATATTTGGCACTTACTGGTATTGCTTTTCAAATGGGAATTACCATTTATTTATTTACCTATTTAGGAAAATGGTTGGATACAAAATATCCGCATCATATTAAAATTTACACCTTAATATTATCTATCGTTGGTGTGGTGATTTCTTTATATGTCATTAATAAGCAATTACAGAACATAGATAAAAAATAAATGTTAAAAATTAAAAATCGACTTTTCTTAGGTTTTTTCATCATTTATACAAGTATATACTTTGTACATGAGTATATACTGAATTTGTATGGGTTTTCACAATATGACTTGCGTCTTATCCAAACCTATTTTTTAAACGGTCTTTTTGTATATCTACTTTTTATAATTGTCCATTTTTTTTTAGAAAAAGCAAAAGCATATATCGGTTTTATCTTTATTAGTTTTAGTATTATTAAATTTCTATTATTTTTCCTTTTAATTTATCCTATTTATAAAGCAGATGATCATATTTTAAAAATAGAAGCCTTAGCTTTTTTCACACCATATAGTTTATCTTTAGTCTTTGAAATTAGTTTTTTAGGAAAACTTTTAAACAACTTAAAATTCTAGTAATTTTATTTTACTATTACATATATATATCATACATTTGCCAAAAATTTAAAAACGCTAAATTTAAGAGCAAAATGCATACTAAAATTCTAAACTTTTTAACTGTATTAGTCTTTATATTTTCTGTAAATATATTGGCTCAAGAGCATGGGCATGATAAAGAAAATCATCAAGTTGCCGAGCATGGAGAAAAGTTAAGTATAAAAGATGAAATAAAAGCAGAAATAAAACATCACTTACAAGATAATCACGATTTTCATATAGTAGGTGATATATCTATTCCGTTGCCAATTATTCTTTGGGATAATGGATTACATGTATTTATGTCTTCTAAATTTGAAGAAGGACACGCAGTAGCAGAAGATAACGGAAATTATTATAAAATTGCTCACGAAAACGGACACATTTATAAAACCGATGCATCAGGAGTTATACATCTTAACGAAAATGGCTTTCCAACCAATGATAAACCATTAGATTTTTCTATTACTAAAACAGTAGTGATGATTATCCTAACAGGATTGCTGATGTTTTTACTTTTTGGAGGCTTGGCAAAATCCTACGTTAAAAATGGAGGAATAGGTAAAGGAGCTGGTCGCTTTTTTGAACCAATAGTATTGTTTATTAGAGACGAAATTGCCATCCCTAATATAGGTGAAAAACACTACAAAAAATATATGAGTTTTTTATTGACTATATTCTTTTTTATATGGTTTGTAAATTTATTTGGATTAACTCCTCTTGGTGTAAATGTTACAGGTAATATTGCAATTACAGCAGCTCTTGCAATTTTAACCTATTTAATAACCACTTTTACAGCAAAAAAAAATTATTGGAAGCATATTTTTTGGATGCCAGGCGTACCAACTATGATGAAATTTATATTAGCTCCGATAGAATTATTAGGAACTTTTATTAAGCCTTTTGCTTTAACGATGCGTTTGTATGCAAATATGTTTGCAGGACACGTAGTATTAATGAGTATAGTAGGACTTATTTTTATATACAAAAGTTGGGTTGGAGGACCATTGTCCTTTGGATTAGCCTTTGGATTATCAATTTTAGAATTACTTGTAGCAGCACTACAAGCATATATATTTACAGTATTGTCGGCTTTATATTTTGGAAGTGCTGTAGAAGAACACGACGAACATTAAAAACAAGAACATTAATTATTAAATTTTTATATTATGGACATTCCAAGAATTGTAGGAGCAGGTTTAATTGTAATCGGTGCAGGAATCGGTATTGGTAGAATTGGAGGATCAGCAATGGATGCTATTGCTCGTCAACCAGAAGCTACTGGTAAAATTCAAACAGCGATGTTGATTGCAGCAGCTCTTATTGAAGGTATTGGTTTTGCTGCATTATTTGCATCATAAACCTATTAAAAAAAGACTAGTAGTAACGGTTGGTTGCTACTAGCTTTAAAATTAATGTATTATTAAAAGATTAAATTATGGAAAAATTAATAAATGACTTTTCAATTGGTTTGTTTTTTTGGCAAATGGTACTTTTTGTCGGATTAGTATTTTTATTGAAAAAATATGCTTGGAAACCTATTTTAGATACTGTAAACGAACGTGAAGAAGGTATCCGAAAATCTTTAGAAGGAGCAGAAAGAGCAAAACAAGAAATGCAAAATTTAAAATCGGATAATGAAAAGATTTTAAAAGAAGCAAGAGCAGAAAGAGATACCTTACTTAAAGAAGCTAGAGAAATGAAAGAATCAATCGTATCTCAAGCTAAAGAAGAAGCACAACTTCAAGCTAACAAATTAATGGAACAAGCTAAAACAGCTATCCAAAATGAAAAAGCAAAAGCAATTACAGATATGAAAAACCAAATGGGAGAATTATCTGTTTCTATTGCCGAAAAAGTTGTGAAAAACGAATTGTCAAACAAAGACAAACAATTACAATTGATAGAGCAATTATTAAACGAAGTTACTTTAAACTAATACCATGAATAGAGCAGCATTACGTTACGCAAAAGCAGCTTTAAGTCTTGCAAATCAGCAAAATAAAGCATCACAAATCAATCAAGATATGAACTTGATTGATAATACGATTGCCGAAAATAAAGATTTACAGTCGTTTTTAAATAATCCTGTTTTTAAAGCAGACGAAAAATTAAAAGCTCTAGATGCAATTTTTAGCTCTAAAATTGATACTGTTACGAGTGGCATTATCAAATTATTAGTTAAAAATAAGCGTTTGGTATTACTACCTTTTGTAGCAAAACAATTTCAAATTTTATTTAAAAAATCGCAAAATGTAGCCTCTGCTAAAGTTATTACAGCAGTGCCATTAACAGATGATTTAAAAGAAAAAGTGCTTCAAAAAATAAAAAGCGAAACCAATAACGAAGTTACCATAGAAAATATTGTAGATGAATCTATTTTAGGAGGTTTTATTTTACAAATTGGTGACAAACAAATCGATGCAAGTATCTCAGGAAAATTGAGTAATTTGCGTAGAAATTTTGAAAATAACGAGTATAAAGCAAAAATATAAATAACGAAGTCGGTATTATAGTCATTAGACTAAATATAAATACTGTAACGGAATACTAAATAAATATGGCGACAATTAAACCAGCTGAAGTATCAGCAATTTTAAAAGAACAATTAGCAAATTTTGATGATAGTGCCTCATTAAATGAAGTAGGTTCTGTATTACAAGTAGGTGACGGTATTGCACGTGTTTTCGGTTTAGAAAACGTACAATATGGTGAACTTGTAGAATTTGATGGTGGTACGGAAGGTATCGTATTAAACCTAGAGGAAGATAATGTTGGTGTGGTTATTCTTGGTAATGCAACTAGCATTAAAGAAGGTACAACCGTAAAGCGTACAAACCGAATTTCATCATTAAAAGTAGGTGATGGTATTGTAGGTAGAGTTGTAAACACTTTAGGGCAACCAATTGATGGTAAAGGACCAATCGTTGGCGAAACTTTCGAAATGCCTCTAGAACGTAAAGCTCCAGGTGTAATTTTTAGAGAGCCAGTAACCGAACCATTACAAACAGGATTAAAAGCTGTTGATGCCATGATTCCTGTTGGTAGAGGACAACGTGAATTAATTATTGGAGATAGACAAACTGGTAAATCTACCGTTGCTATTGATACCATTATTAATCAAAAAGAATTTTACGATGCTGGTGAACCAGTATATTGTATATATGTTGCTATCGGACAAAAAGCATCTACAGTTGCTGCGATTGTACAAAATTTTGAAGAAA
>CAYOWM010000171.1:0-4447 GCA_964407635.1 uncultured Flavobacteriaceae bacterium | reverse complement strand
TATTTGATTTACTATGTTTTAACTAAAAAAATAATATTGTGGTGAATTTTGCGGGTTAACTCTGTAATCTTACGGATTTAAAATAAAAGCGAACGAATTTAAAACAGCGTATTTAAAACCGTTAAATTTGCGTACATTTGACTTGTATTTTTTTACTAACGATAAATTTTGAGGGGAATTTATCACAAGATTTCAAAAGCTCAATTTTTTTAAAATTGAGCTTTGATTTTTTGTTAAATATCTAGTTTTAACAAATTTTTAAAGATTTAGTCTATAAAAAAATGTACCTTTGTAGTAGTGATGAAAGAATTTTTACATAAAATAGCATCCATTTCACTAGCACTTATAGTGTTGTTATCCTCGTTTTCATTTACGGTTAACAAACATATTTGTGGTGGTAAAGTAGTAAACACCACACTTTATGTCAGTGCAGATACTTGTGGTATGGAAATGAATGTATGTAAAAATACACCTTCAAAGCGTAAGGAAACATCAATACAAAAAGAACCTTGTTGCCAAGATGTTTCTACAACAATTCAAGGACAAGAAAATAACCAACACGCACAGAGTTTAGAATTAAATTTTCCGCAAGTGTTATTTGTACAAGCTTTTGTATATTCGTTTGTTTTAAAGTATCAAAACACCACTTCTATTTCTAAATTTGTAGATTATGCACCACCTTTGGTACATAAAGACATACAAATTTTATTTCAAGTTTTCCGTATTTGATGTATTGTAAATTTTAATTTTTTACGCTAAAATAATTCCTGTTTTAGTGTACAAACAGATGTATTATCAAAATTTGATTTTTTCAAAATTGCGATAATTCCTATTTTATTTTTCAAAATTTATAATTTTTCAAATTCAAATCGTATGCTAGATAAAAGCATTAAATTCTTAATAGAAAACAAGCTAGTTGCTGTTTTATTAATCGCACTTTTTATTGGTTCAGGTATTGTTACCGCTCCTTTTGATTGGAATACAGGTAATTTTCCAAGAAACCCAGTAGCCGTAGATGCCATACCTGATATTGGCGAAAACCAACAAATTGTATTTACCAAATGGCAAGGTCGTTCGCCTCAAGATATTGAAGATCAAATAACCTATCCGTTAACCACATCTTTACTCGGAATTCCTGGCGTAAAAACGATACGTAGCTCCTCGGCTTTTGGTTTTTCCTCTATCTATATTATTTTTGAGGAAAATATAGAGTTTTATTGGAGTAGAAGTAGAATTTTAGAAAAATTAAATTCTTTACCTAAAGGCTTACTTCCTGAAGGTATTCAACCTAGTTTAGGTCCAGATGCTACTGGTTTAGGACAAGTATTTTGGTACACATTAGAAGGTAGAGATGCCAACGGAAACGTAACAGGTGGTTGGGATTTACACGAATTACGTAGCATACAAGATTATTATGTAAAATATGCATTATCCTCGGCAAGTGGTGTTTCTGAAGTTGCAAGTATTGGTGGATTTGTGCAAGAATATCAAGTAGATATTAATCCTGATTTATTAAAAGAATACGGAGTTTCGCTACAACAAGTTGTAAATACGGTTAGAAAATCTAATAAAGATATAGGTGCAAAAACCATCGAAATTAATCAAGTAGAATACTTAGTTAGAGGTCTTGGCTATATAAAAAGCATTCAAGATTTAGAAGAATCGCCAATTACATCTAACAACTTAACACCAATATTATTAAAAGATGTAGCCAAAGTTACTCTTGGTCCAGCACAACGACGTGGTGTTTTAGATAAAGAAGGAGCAGAGGTTGTCGGAGGTGTTGTCGTTGCAAGATATGGTGCAAATCCTATGGAAGTAATTCAAAATGTTAAAAAGCATATTGCCGAAATTAGTACAGGTTTACCAAGTAAAACACTAAAAGATGGTCGTGTTTCGCAATTAACTATTGTACCATTTTACGATCGTTCTATTTTAATTAAAGAAACCTTACACACATTAGACGAAGCCTTAACTTTAGAAATATTAATCACCGTTTTGGTAATTGTAATGATGGTTTTTAACCTTAGAGTTTCTGCATTAATTTCAGGCTTATTGCCAGTTGCAGTATTAATGGTTTTTATAGGTATGAAGCTATTTGGTGTAGATGCAAATATTGTAGCCCTTTCGGGAATTGCGATTGCTATCGGAACAATGGTCGATGTTGGCGTCATACTTACCGAAAATATCATACGACACTTAGATGAACTGAAAGCTAAAAATGAAAATTTAAGCATTAATACTGTTGTTTACAATGCTACCAAAGAAGTTTCTGGTGCTATTATCACAGCAGTTGCAACTACAATAGTAAGTTTTATACCTGTATTTACTATGATTGGCTCTGAAGGAAAATTATTTAGACCATTAACAGCAACAAAAACAATGGCATTAACTGCTTCGGTAATTGTAGCATTATTTCTAATTCCTCCTTTTGCAGCTTGGATTTTTGGTTTAAAATCACCTAAAAAGAAATTAGGTTTACTACTTAATATAGTACTAATTATTTTTGGTATTTATGCAGTATTTATTGGTTATAATATGGCTTTAGTAATAATTGGTTTTGGTATCTCTAGTATTTTAAAAAACCAAAACATCCTTTCAGAAACTAAGGCTAATTATGTAAATGTATTAATTTCCGCAATAGCGATAACCTTTTTGTTAAGTGTATATTGGCGACCATTAGGAGTAGATTATTCTATGTTTTCTAATGTAATTTTTGTGAGTATTGTTGCTTTTGGTTTATTAGGATTCTTTTACATTTTTCAAAAATATTATGCACGAATTTTGGCTTGGGCATTAGATAATAAAGTTGTTTTTCTATTAATCCCTTCGTTTATTATTTATTTAGGATTTAGCGTCTGGAGTACTATCGGAAAAGAGTTTATGCCTTCTTTAAATGAAGGTTCGTTTTTACTGATGCCAACCTCTTTGCCACACGCAGGAATTGCCGAAAACAAACGTGTTTTACAACAACTAGACATAGCAGTTGCTACAATTCCAGAAATTGAAACCGTTGTAGGTAAATCTGGTCGTGTAGAAAGTGCATTAGATCCTGCACCACTTTCTATGTACGAAAATGTAATTAACTACTATCCTGAATACAAAATTGATGCTAACGGAAAACGCTTAAAATTCAAAACGAATTCCGATGGTTTATTCGAAACAAATAAAGGAAAATTTATTACAAGTGGTACTAAAATCGATAAATCGGAATTAATTTTAGATTCAAACGGTACGTATTTTAGAAATTGGCGTAAGCACATAAAATCCGCAGATGATATTTGGAACGAAATTGTAAAAGTAACCAAATTACCAGGTGTTACTTCTGCTCCGAAATTGCAACCTATCGAAACGCGTTTAGTTATGTTACAAACTGGTATGCGTGCTCCTATGGGAATTAAAGTAAAAGGACAAGATTTAAAACAAATTGAAGCTTTTGGTATTGAATTAGAAAAAATTCTAAAACAGATTAAAGGTGTAAAAAAAGAAGCTGTTTTTGCTGATAGAATTGTAGGAAAACCATATTTATTATTAGATATTAACCGAAGTAAAATTGCAAAATACGGACTTTCCATACAAGATGTACAAGATGTTTTAGAAGTTACTATTGGTGGAAAAATGCTAACACAAACCGTAGAAGGTCGTGAGCGATATGGTGTTCGTATTCGCTATCCTCGTGAATTACGTACCAGTCCTAAAGACATTGAAAATATTTTAGTTCCTTTAAAAAATGGCAGTACCATTCCGCTTAAAGAAGTCGTAACCATAAAATACGAACAAGGACCACAAATGATTAAAAGTGAAGATACCTTTTTAATTGGTTATGTATTGTTTGATAAAGAAGATGGCGAAGCAGAAGTAACCGTTGTCGAACGTGCACAAGATGCAATTGATAGAGCTGTTGAACGTGGCGAACTTAAAATTCCGAAAGGAATAAATTACCAATTTACAGGAACTTACGAAAACCAAATCCGAGCAGAAAAAACCTTGAGTATCGTTGTACCATTGGCTTTATTGGTAATATTTTTAATTCTGTATTTTCAATTCAAATCAGTTGCCACAACTTTAATGGTGTTTTCTGGTATTTTAGTAGCATTTGCTGGTGGTTTTTTAATGATTGGTTTATATGGCGAATCGTGGTTTTTAAATATTGATATTTTCGGATTAAACTTACGTGAATTATTCCAAATTAAAACAGTAAATCTAAGTGTTGCCGTTTGGGTTGGTTTTATTGCTTTATTTGGAATTGCAACCGATGATGGTGTGGTAATGGCAACTTATTTAACACAAATTTTTGAGAAAAATAATCCAAAAACCAAACAAGAAATCCGAAAAGCAGTACTTGAAGCTGGTCAAAAACGAATCCGACCTTGTTTAATGACAACAGCAACCACTATTTTGGCTTTATTGCCTGTTTTAACAAGTACAGGTCGTGGTAGTGATATTA
>CAYOWM010000170.1:0-4461 GCA_964407635.1 uncultured Flavobacteriaceae bacterium | reverse complement strand
CAAAGTGAGGTGCTTTGAATGAAGTCCGCAAAATTTACAATTTTGCGTGTCTATTAAATAAAGAAAAAATTATAAATTTGGCTAAGTGCAAGTCCGAAAGTTCAGTCCTCTGAAATCCCGTACTAACCATAGCCGAGACGTTGCTAAAGTCCACATCAATACAGGTATTTTATGGCAAAAAAAGTTATTTATTGAATTGTTTTGATACTTTTCCAAATTTTTTAATTTGTGTGTATCCTTGTATGGATATTATAAATACTAATAATAAGATTGTTTTTTTTATTTTTTTGATAGAATTATTTTTTGTTTATCGGATTTAATAACTTCTTTTTTAAAATTTCTAAAAGAATTATATGCTGCTCTAGGAAATATTCCTTCGTTAATTAAAAGTTGTCTTTTGTATATTAATTCTGTTTCATTACGTTTGGATATAGATACTTTGTAATAACCAAATTGGTTTTTAATAGCTATGTCTTTTGGTAATGTAGTACTTTTAAAATTATTAGGTATGTGAATAGTAATTTCATCCTCATCAAAAAAAGAAGTAGATAGATAAAGTGGTTGTTTTCTGTTTTTAATTCGTTTTGGCAAATAGGGATAAATATTATATGCATTTATTTTTAAAATCATGTCGTTACCAATTATTTCTGCAAAATTTTGAGAAGTAAGATTTATAAATTCTTTAAAGACAATATTTTTTTTATCATTTTCGAACGACACACTATCTATTTTAATATCGATAAGTGTTGAAAATAAATTTTTATAATGTTCAATTTGCTTTTTTTTAGTTTTGTAAATGATGCCAAAATGATTATTATACTGCTTACCAAAACTTGAAATTTTAATCTTAGATTTTAAATTACCTTTATTATCTATAAAGTTGTCACCTTGTATTTTTTGTTGGTTATGTTTTGCAGTGTACTTATTTGTGTGTACTATTTTTCCGATACCATTTTGTATAATCATAGCATCTCTATCGTCGGTATCTCCTGTTTGACCAAAAGGTAATTTTTGACTAGTACATTCTAGCCAAATAGTGTCTTTTTTTGTAGGAAGCATTAGTATAACATGATTTCCTTGTACGGAAACTAGATCTTTGTCTATATTTTTTTTATCACCAGAATAGATAACCGTGTATTCGGCTTCTATATTTGCTTCTTTTAGTAAGGATTTGGTATAATAGGAAAGTGCTTTACAATCACCATAACCTAATTTGTCAACATCTTTTGCTTTCATGGGTTTCCAACCTCCAATGCCAATTTGAACACTTATGTATCTTGTTCGATTTTGCATGTATTGGTAAATTAATTTAGCTCTTTCTATAGGGTTTTCAATACCTTTTACCAATTTTTTTATGTCATTTTTTGTTGCTTCAGGAATTTCATTTCTATCTCTTAATAATTTTTCATTCATCCATTTTCCAAATTCGTTCCAATTTGAGGCATTTCCTATTTCTCCTGCTAATGAAAAGGTTTCTAAACCAAAGTACGCATTTGGAAAAATATCTGAAAAATTAGGAGAATACGGTTCAGGTGTAATTGCTTTTAAATTTTTTGTTTTGTATTGAATAATGCCTTTGGAATTTTCTTTAATAATTCTACAAAAATCAAAATTATTTTCTTTATAGTTTAAAGTTAAATCCTCTGGATAGGTAATTTTAAATGCATCTTGCTGAACGCTAGTATAATAGTATTCGTACGCATACCATTTTGGTATAAATGCTGTGTTTGAACTTTTTACAACATAGTTAATTTCAATTGTATATGGATATTCTTTAGGAATATATTTGTAATATTTATAGCGATCATCTGTGAAAAGCGTGTAATTATCACTAGCAGAAGCAAAATCGTCAATTTCTTTTGATTTTACTTTTTTTATAATTTTTCCGAATTTGTTATAAATAGTGATTTTTATATTATTTATACTTTTATGTTTATCGTATTGTTCTGAAAAAAAAGGTTTATTTCCGTTAGCATTTAATACAGTTATTAATTTACTGTACGTAATGGTCATGTTTTTTTTAGAATGAATACTAACTTCGGTTTTATTATCTCTTATAACGGTGTTTGCATGTTGTCTTAGGCTATCCGAAATTGTGAATATACTTTTTTTAAAGTCTATTTTCTGAGAAAATCCAACTATTGTTTGGAATAGAATAAATGGTAATATATATTTCAATTTCATACTTAAGTTTAAAAAACAGAAATCAAATATAATGAATAATTTTGGTACAAAGTAAAAAACGCTTTCATAAAAATGAAAGCGTTTTTGTTTTTAAATTCAACAGGAATTAAATAAACAGCATATGAGTACCTTCTTCTTCTACACGATTATAAAAATCGCCTATGGTTAGGATGCCATCTAATTCGTCAATTAAATCTTTTTTTTCTAAATGAAACATTTCTACTGCTAGTTTACAAGCCCAAAGATTCACACCAGAATCCGATAAAATTTCTAAGAATTCTCCAACAGGAGGCATATCTAATTTTTCCATTTCGCTTTTCATCATTTTAGTTGCGACAACTTCCATTCCTGGTAAACCACCAAGCATTGTTGGTATGTGCATTGCAGGATTTCCTACGGTTGCAACATGTAAATGTTCTAATTTTTTCTTTTGAATTGCTTCCAATCCAAAAAAAGTAAAAAATATTTCTGCATCAATACCTTCCATTCTCGCTCCGTTAGCCATTATAAAGGCAGCATATACGTTGTCTAAAGTTGCTTTGGATAGTATAAAAAGCATTTTTTTAACTTTTGTAGCCATGATTTATTTTTTTAAGGATTATTAGATACAACTTTTAGGTTTAGGGATACCTGCAATTAAGGTAGAAATTTTTAAAGGACCTCCAGGAAATAAATTGTAAAATTCTTTAATATTTATGATGCCACTTTTTTTAATTCCTCTTATTGAAAGTGCTTCTTCATTTTTGTATTTATCTTGTAAATACGAAAGTACTTCCCAATGTTTATCGGTTAATTCTACTTCTTTTTCTTTAGCCAATTCTATTGCGATATCTTTATTCCATTGACTAAAATCGGTTAAATAACCTTCGTCATTAACGTTTACTGTTTTGTTTGCGATTGTTTTTTCCATGATTATTATTTTAAAATTCTTAATTCTTAACTTTTAATTCTTAATTTTTATTTCTTAATTCACATTAGATATTTTTTTCCCTTTTTCAGACATAGTTGCCGATACAAACGGAATATGTATTCCTTTTATAAGCATATTCCAATAAATCCAACGGAAAGCCATTTTTCCCATGTGGTTCATTCTACTTTCTTTTAATAAGTTTAAAGGACCAATTCCAGGAAAAGGAAAGGTTCCTTCAACAGGTTCGGTTGTGTAATTAAAGTCTATTAATAGAGCTTTTCCGTGACCAGTTTCGATAAAGCAATTTGCATGACCGTCAAATTCTTCTTTTAGTGGTTTTCCTTCAATGTATCTAAGTATGTTTTCGGTAAGTATTTCTGCTTCGAAATGTGCAACCGAACCAGCTTTAGAAGCAGGTAAATTGGTAGCATCACCTATGGCAAAAATATTTTTATGTGCTTTAGTTTGTAAAGTTGCCTTGTTGGTTGGTACAAAATTCATATCATCACCTAATCCAGAACGTTCGATTAGTGCATCGCCAAGATTGGTTGGAACGGTTACTAATAAATCGTATTTTACTTCTTTACCAGAGTAATCTACCATTGTATTGTTTTTATAATCAATACGTTCGATGTTAAAATCGGTAATTTCTGTAATACCTTTTTCTTCTAGTAAATAATGTAATGCTTTGGTTGCTTTTGGTTTGGTAAAAGCACCATCTAAAGGTGTAACGAATTCAATTTCTACTTTATCACGCATTCCTTTATTAATAAAATACGAATCTGCCAAAAAGGCAAACTCTAAAGGAGCAACAGGACATTTTATTGGCATTTCGGTTATGTGAATTACTAATTTTCCACCTTCCCATTTTCGTAATTTATTTCGGAGTGCTTTTGCTCCTTCAAAAGTATAAAAATCAAAAATGCTTTTGTGCCATTCTGCTTCTTTCATACCTTCAATTTCCTCAGGAGCGATTTTTGTTCCTGTTGCGATAATAAGGATATCGTAATCTAAATATTCGTGTTCTAATTTTACTTGATTTTTTTCGGCTTGAATTTCTTCAATTTTTTGATTGAGGTATCGCACACCTTTCGGAATGAATTTCTTACCCTTTTTAATTACATCTTTGGTTTTGTAAATATCAAAAGGTAAAAATAAAAATCCTGGTTGGTAATAATGTTTTTTGTATTGATCTACAACGGTTATTTTCCAATGTTCTTTAGGTAATTTATGTATTAAATGATTTGCCATCATTGTTCCAGAAGTACCTGCTCCTAAAATGACTAGATTTTTCATGATTCTCTTGTTTTAATTATAGTGTAAAATTACGCCTAACGAAACGAGAAAATAATGAGTAAAATCATTGG
>CAYOWM010000169.1:0-4473 GCA_964407635.1 uncultured Flavobacteriaceae bacterium | reverse complement strand
AATTGCTGGTTTAATGGCATTTAAGGTAAAACAGGTTTAGGAAAAAACTACTTTACCTTAACCCGAAAAATTCATAGGTTTTCGTTATGAAAGCCTTTGCGGATTTAAGGCTTCACAAAAACATTATTTTTTAAATTGTCATCAGCCATTAATTTACTAGGATCAATTTCTACTTTTTTAATTTCTTTTTTTGTTTTAAAAGTATAGGTTGGATATGCCCAAGCCCAATCTTTTAAAATAGTAGCGTTTGTAGGTTTCGTTCCGTAAGTCATTCGTAGAGGAATGTTGAAGTTTTCTATACTATCATCTATATACGTTACTTTTAAATCAATTGGCATTGGCATTTGTTCTATACGTTCTAAAGTTATTTCTTTTTGATTTACCGATTTAATTCCGTAATCAATTTTGTGCATGGTTTCTACAAATTCAGTTAAATACCAATGTAGTTGCATACCAGAAACTTTTTCAGCAGAGCGAATAATATCATTAGGATTAGGATGTTTCATTTTAAAATCGGCAAAATATTTTTGTAAAGTTTTTTCTAAGTTATCTTTTCCAATCACATAACCAAGTTGCGATAGAAATATTTGTCCTTTGTAATAACTATTTATTCCGTAAGCCATATTTGTATGATACCTATCTCCGTGCGTTGTAAGTGGTTCGTTTTTTCCAGAATTCACCAAATAATTATAGGTTTTATATACTCTATCAAACGGAAACTCTTTTTTACCATCTAATTTTTGGTCAGCCATTGTATTAACAAACGAGGTAAAGCCTTCGTCCATCCAAGGATGTTCCGATTCGTTACTTGCCAATACAAATTGAAACCAGCTATGAGCCATTTCGTGTCGTACAACACCTTTTAAACTTTTTAAATCTCGTTTTCCTGTAATTAAAGTACACATTCCGTATTCCATTCCTCCATCACCACCTTGAATAATGGAGTACTGTTTGTATGGATAATTCCCTACATAATTATTGTAAAAATCCATAGTATTATACACGTCTTGTTGAAAAGCTTTCCAATTTTCTTTAAGACTATCCTCATTTTTATAAATAAAATGAAGCATTACACCATTTGGTCCTTTCATTACATCGTGTGTATAATTTTTATCTGCTGCCCAAGTAAAATCGTGTACATTAGGAGCAATAAAATGCCACGAAAGTTTTTTCCCTTTTGGTCTTTTTACAGGTGTCCCTTTTTTTTCATAACCATAACCAATTTCTTGCGGATTTTGTAGATAACCTGTTCCGCCAAGTAAATATTCTTTATCAATATTAATAGTAACATCAAAATCACCCCAAACGCCGTAAAATTCACGAGCGATATATTGGTCTGCATGCCAACCTTCAAAATCGTATTCCGCTAATTTAGGATACCATTGTGTCATAGATAATTCTACACCTTCGGCATTATTTCTACCACTACGACGAATTTGCACAGGAACTTGTCCTTTAAAAACCATATCCAAAGTAGTTTTTTCTCCAGATTTTATAGAATGATTTAAGGTTACTTTTAAAATAGTTCCGATAACTTCAAATTTTACATTTTGATTGTCTTGTTTTAACGAAATAATTTTCTGAAAGCCAATTTCATTTGGTTTTAAACTCGCAATTCTGCTTTTTTTATTAGAATTTACCATTCTACCATCAGGATCTTCAATATTTTGAAGGCGAATATCCATTTCCGAACCAGGTTGAAAAGCATTAAAATATAAATGATAAAAAACCGTATGTAAATCGTCAGGTGAGTTATTGGTATATACTAGTTTTTGCGTACCATCAAATTGATACGTATTTACATTCATATCGATATTCATCGTGTAATCTACCTGTTGTTGCCAATAAAAAGGTTGTCTATTGTTAGTGTTTGTTTCGATGAAATCGGAAGACGTTATATGAGTATTAACATTTGTACTTTTACAAGAAATACTAATTATAGCTACTAGTAGAATAAAAATTTTTTTCATTAGGATTTAAATTTAGAATTGCAATATAGTAATTCATAGGAAATAAAAAAGAGTTTCCTAATTTTTTTTAGGAAACTCTTAAGGGTATTTGAAGGAAATATTTAGTGTTTTTGCCTGTTTTTTAAATTACGTAATAATTTTCGGTTAAAATCTTTTTCCGCAATAATAAGTTGCATTATTTTTTTTGCAGAAAGTATGTTTTGTAAACTACTATATAACTTTTGCTTGGCAAGATACTCTTTTTTTTCAATATTTTGTAAATCATACAGTAATATTTTTGTTTTTTTTTCTAAAACAGTGTCCGAGTCTTTAATTTGCATTTGTTTAAACTGATTTGTTTTTTTTCGTTTGTCTTTCCTAAACTGTTTTTTTGTATTAAAAAAGTCGTTGTAAATTGGCCAAAAATTTTCAGCCTCATTCGTTGTTAAATCTAATTTTTCGGTGATATAAGCTATTTTTAAGGCTTTAATTTTATCTTGTTTTTTGTTTTGCGAAAAACTAAAAAAACTAGTAAAAAGTATGGAAATTATAAATATATTTTTCATTTTAAATAGGTTTTTAATATAAGGATTCAATATCTGTTTCTTGTAAATAGTCTAAAATTTCATTCGATTTTAGTTGGCTTTTTGTTTCTATTTGAATAGGAAATTCTTGTATATACGTGCTTAAAGTATATGTGTCTGTATTTTCTAAAATATAATTTTCCATTTCGGAGTTACTCAAATCCGTAAAATTAAGACTGTTTTTTGGATGCAAAATTACTGAAATAAATAAAATTATAGAAGCTGCAATTGTTGTAAAAAATGCAACTTTTTTTAAAGGTATTATTTTTTTATGTGTGGTTATTTTTTGGAGAATGTTTTTTTCAAACGATTCAAAATAATTATCAGGAACACTGTAATCATTTTGTAAATTCGAATCAATTTTTTGCATGATGTTTTTTTCAAACGATTCAAAATACGTTTTTGGTACTCTAAATTCGGTATGTTGTATTTTTTTTTTCATTGTATTATAATAAGACTATAATTTCGTTTAAAGGTTTACTTGTGTGTGTAGATAATTTTTAATTTTTTTTGTTGCATGATGGTAGGATGCTTTTAATGCACCAACAGAAGTTTTTAAAATTTCTGAAATTTCGGTATATTTCATTTCATCAAAATACTTCATATTAAAGACTAATTGTTGTTTTTGAGGAAGTGTTGCAATTGCTTTTTGTAATTCTAATTGAATGCTATTGCCGTTGTAATATATGTCCTCTTGTAAGGAACTTACTAAATTTATAGACAGCTCCTCAAAACTCACATGATTTCTTTTTGCTTTTTTATTTAAAAATGTGATGGTTTCGTTTGTAGCAATTCGATACATCCACGAATATAATTTTGATTTTTCATTAAACGATTCTATATTATTGTAAACTTTTATAAATGTATTTTGTAAAATATCATCTGTATCTTCGTGTGATTTTACCATTTTTCGGATATGCCAATACAAACGTTCCTTATAAATAGCAACCAATTCTTTAAAAGATTCTTTTTTGGTCTTTTTATTTTTTAAGGAATTTAGAAGTGTTTTTTCGTTCAAAATGACTAGTTTTTACATTAAGACTTATAAAAATATAAAAGGTTTAAAAGTTTGTGTAATTTATTAAATAAAATTAATATATTTGTATTCTTAGGGATTAACTATAAAAAAGGTAATTAAAATGAGTACTAATGATAATTCAGATAAAGCAAAATCAAAAATTGAACAAATTCGTTTGGATTTAGAAAAAAAATTAGCTGCTTTAGAAAGAGCAAAACAGCAAACGACCAATTCTAATTCTGATGAAATTTCTAGTTCAAATGAAATTATAGAAAACGAAACAAAAGATGTTGCTAAAACTAATGAAGAAACTACAGATTCAACTACTAAGAGTTTTGTAGAGCAAATATCAAATATTGAAAAATCAAGTGTTATTCAAAATCAAGATGCGATTGAAGAGGATACTTTGTTTGAAATTTCGGATGAGATAGAGGATGTAGAAGAGGAAGTTAAAGCAGTAGCTATTGAAGAAGAAATTAAAGAAGAAAAAGAAGTGGTAGTAGTTCCTCCAATTCCACCTACAAAAGAGGATATTGATTTTAATAAAATAGAATCTAATGAGCCTGACCAAAAAGGTGAAATTGTTGGAGTTTCGTATGAGCCATTAGAAGAAGAACCAAAAAAATCAAAATTAAATTTTTTAATTTATGGTTTATTGGCAATTTTATTATTAGTAGTAGGTTATTACGCTATGGATTATATGAAAGGTAAAAATAATTTAGATAGTGAAAAAACGAAAAAGATTTTATCCGAATATGAAAATAGACGATACCAAGATTCTATTAGATTGTTAGATGCAGAAAAGCGTTTGTCAGAATTTCAAGATTCTATTGCAAATGCTGATAGAATTGAATTAACAACTAATGCAAGTAACACATCTGCTAAACAAGATAAATCCGAGAGTAAATGGAGTAGAGATAAT
>CAYOWM010000168.1:0-4486 GCA_964407635.1 uncultured Flavobacteriaceae bacterium | reverse complement strand
TTCCTTTTTTTCGTAATAATCTGGCTTATCAAATGATTTTGGAGTAAATTGTTCTACACTTGGTCCTTTTATAAAAGCGACATTATCTTTATATGCCGAAACTAAAGTGTTTGGGTTTTTACGAGAGGTTTCTTTAATCATTTTAAACAAACTCGTATCTTGTTTTACGTCGTCAATAATAAAAGTTCCGTTAAAAATTTTATGTCTGCAATGCTCTGAATTTACTTGTGAAAAGCCAAAAACTTCGCTATCGGTTAATTTTCTATTTAATTTTTTAGAGAGGTTTTCTAAATAAATTACTTCCTCTTTATTTAATGCTAAGCCTTCTTTTTTATTAAATTCGTCAATATTTTGAATTTCAATAATTGGTTTCGGTTTTATAGCAATCGAGAAACTGTTTTGATTTAGATTTTCATAAAAAGAATACAGCATCGTATCAAATTGCTTTTTTTTATCGGATACTTGCACAAATTTTTCTATACGAAGTATGTTTGGAATATTCATATTTTGCGTTATTTCAACAGCATTTGTACTCCATGGTGTTAGCATTTCTTTTCGTGGACCAATAAAATATCCGTTTAAAAAGTCATCTAGAATTGGCTTTGCTCCTGCAAATAACCAAGTTAATTTTTCTTGGTTATCAATAGTTAATTTTTGCTTGGTTTCTACTGCAAAAACAGTAAAAGAATCTTGGAAAAATTGAATCATTATTTTTTGTGTTGTGTTTAACGGCAAAAGTACTGTATTTGATATGTAAATACTAAATTTGTTAATAAGATTGGAAAACTTTAGTTTTATCCATAATGTATTTGATATAGGTTGCCTTTTTTAAGATCTACCTTAATCCATAAGTTTATAAATTCAAAAATTAATTTTATACTTTAGTATTTGCTTAAATAAGATAATTATACTAAATTTGCTGTATGAAAAGCAATAGTTGTATAAGAATTAAAGCAGATGGTAAACAAATAGCCAGTTGTAAGCAAACAATAGCAGAGTTGGAAAATTCCTTTGAATTGCTTTCAAACGTATTGCGTTTAGCAGGAAACGATGTTCGCTTGAAAATTCTGTATCTATTATCTCAAGAGCAAGAACTTTGTGTTTGTGATTTAAGCGATATTCTGTCAATGAAAATTTCAGCAATTTCTCAGCATTTACGAAAACTAAAAGACAGAAATATAATCAAGCCTAACAGAAAAGCACAAACAATATTCTATTCATTAGCAACAGAATATGAAACAATATTTGCACCACTTTTTAAACTTATCGATGGAAATAAAATAATGGAAACAGTATGAAAAAGAACAAAAAAATAATTGGAGCAGGTTTATTAACAGCACTAGCATCATCCCTTTGTTGTATAACGCCAGTTTTGGCATTGATTTCAGGTACTTCAGGAATTGCAACGACTTTTTCTTGGTTAGAACCTTTTAGACCTTATCTAATTGGATTTACAGTTTTAGTATTAGTTTTTGCTTGGTATCAGAAATTAAAACCTAAAAAAGAGATTAATTGCGATTGTGGAACTGACCAAGAGCCATCATTCGTGCAATCAAAATTATTTTTAGGAATTGTAACTGTATTTGCAATTGTATTGACTGTATTTCCGTATTATTCATCTGTGTTTTATACAAAATCTGAAAAGAAAATAATACTAGTAGATAATACAAATATCCAAACGGTAAATTTTAAAATTAAAGGAATGACTTGTACATCGTGTGAAGAACATATCAACCATACTGTTAATCAATTAGATGGCGTAATAAATGCCAATGCTTCCTATGAAAATGAGAATGCAAAAATAGAATTTGATAACTCAAAAACAACGATTTCAGAAATAAAGAAAGCAGTTAATTCAACAGGATATTTAGTAATAAACACAAACAAAGACTAAAATGAATATAGAAATAGAATTAAAATCAACAATAACTTGTCCAAAATGTGGTCATAAAAAAGAAGAGGTAATGCCAACGGATACATGTCAATTTTTTTACGAATGTGAAAATTGTAAAATAGTTTTAAAGCCAAATAAAGGCGATTGTTGTGTTTACTGCTCTTTCGGAACTGTTGCTTGTCCACCAATACAGGAAAGTAAAAATTGCGGAAACACCAATTGTTGTTAAACCTTAAAATAATTCAATATAATTTTACGGTATTTATGTGTTACAATGGTATTAGAAATACCTAATAGTATTACGTTAGATACGCATCCTTGACCCACAAAATTCACCAAGTATATTATTATTTTTAATTAAAACACAGTAAATCAAATCATTAAAATATTTATTATACAATTTAATAACATCCAAATTTAAGGAAGTTTAAAAGTATCTTTATTCATCTGCTAGATTTTAAAACTCTTGAAATACTAAGGTATTCTTACGAATTTTAAAATTTCACATCTAAACAAAACTAATTCCATGAATTTTTAAGGTTAACCAAACATTCTTAATAACGACGCATAATCTGGCTTTAGGGTAGAAATTTTTTTACGAATTATTTAAACCGATATACAATTCCGTTAGCAATGGCTATTTCCTCTTTTGGTATTCCTATTACAGGAAATGCATCATAGGTGTAGCTAAAAGAAGTTTTATACGCTAAATTTTTAGCAATTTCAAATTTAAAATAACTTTGGTGTGAAACTCTATAATCCTTAAATAATTTCAAATTTGGTTGGTAGTACGTAGTGCTAACAAAAGAGATTTTTTCATTAAAATACAGACTAAACGAGAAATAGCTACTATTCCGCCAATTTTTTTGTATGGTATTAAAGGAGTCATCACTTTTTTCATATTCATACATTACTAATGTACCTAGGTAAAATTTATACTTTTCACTTTTACCTAATTTAAATCTAGGCCCAAAACCTGCAAGTCTGCGATATTTAATTTTACTTATTGCATTATACTGATTTTGTAAAAAAAATTCTAAGGAAATTTTAGGCTTAAGCTTGTAATTATATCTAAAATGTTGGATACCATTATTCACAAAATTAGATTTATCTATACTTTGAAATCCGATTTTATTAACAAACATAAAAAGATGTTTTTCCGTTTTATATTGCACATGAATGTTATTTTGTATTTGCAATATTTTGATAGTATTTTTTGCGTAATTTACATTTAATTCTGCTTTTCCTGCCCAACCAGTAGTATCGGTTACAATTCTAAAAGATTCGGTATTAATAATTTGCGATTGCATCTTAAATATTGCAAATATTGAAATAATAAAAAATATTTTTTTCATAGCTTTTATTTTAAAACATACGTTTAATCAATCTTAAATTATGTGTATGTTTGTTTGTTTCTTGGTTAAAAATACCACTTTGATCTAATCTATCTAATCTAACCTTTCCACTTGCGTGAATGATGTAATTGTTAGCAAGAATAATTCCTACATGAGTGATAAATCCTTCTTTATTATCAAAAAAAGCCAAATCACCAGGAACACTTTCCTCAATAAAACTTAAAACTTCACCTTGTTTTGCTTGTTGAGAAGCATCTCTAAATAATTTATAGCCATTAATTTTATAAACCATTTGTGTAAAACCAGAACAATCAATACCAAAAGGTGTTTTTCCTCCCCAAAGATATGGTGTGTTTAAGTAATTAAAACTAGTTTCAACAATTTCTTTTTTTGTTTTTTTATTTGAAATTAATTCGCCATCGTATTGATAAGTTGTATCGTTAATGAAAAAACAATTCGATTTAATTAAAGGAAACCTCGCACCAATTGAAATTGGTACAAGGTTTTTATTTTCTAGAGATAAATAGTTTATCAATTCATTAGAATATTTTGGTGTTTCTTTTTGCAATTCTGTATAAAACTCTTCTGAAATTTCGGCAACTTGCTTGTGGTCAATCCATCCTTGGTAGCCATCAAAGGAATTTTTTATGTACAACCATTGCATTTTTCTTTCAAGTACAGTAAAGGTTTCGCCAAATAAAAGTTGCGAAACCATTTCACTAGTATCTGAATTTTCCTTGCGTAGCGGAATAACATTTAAGTTACAAATTCCAAATTTCATTAAAAAGAATTAAAGTTTTTCAATAACAATTGCACTAGCACCACCACCACCATTACAAATTGCAGCAGCTCCGTATTTTGCATTGTTTTGTTCTAAAACATTCATTAAAGTAACAATAATTCTAGAACCTGAATTCCCTAAAGGGTGTCCTAAAGAAACCGCACCACCATTTACGTTTACTTTATCGCTATTTAGTCCTAAAATTTTCATATTAGCAAGACCAACTATTGAAAAAGCTTCGTTGAATTCAAAATACGAAACATCATCTAAATTAATATTTGCTTTGTGTAATGCTTTTGGTAGTGCTTTTGCAGGAGCAGTAGTAAACCATTCTGGTTCTTGTGCAGCATCTGCATAACCTTTTATCACAGCTAAAGGTTTTAAACCCAATTCGGTTGCTTTTTCTTTACTCATTAAAATTAATGCCGAAGCACCGTCGTTTAAAGTTGAAGCATT
>CAYOWM010000167.1:2935-4502 GCA_964407635.1 uncultured Flavobacteriaceae bacterium | reverse complement strand
TGGTGTACTTTACTTTGTAGATGAACGTTATGCAAAGCATAATACTTACGAAATCGGAGTACAATCTAAATACGTTTCTAATTCTTTGGGCTATTTAAATAATATAAAATTTAAAATGCACAAAGGAAAATTCAAATTTAATCTTTTTGCAGCATACAATAGTCATGCAGATTACAAATTGCCTAATAAAAAACGAATTGAAGGCACACGATTTGATGAAAAAAACATTAAAACTTCCATAGGATTTAACAAAAATAATTGGATTTCCAACCTTAGATATAGTTACTTAGTAAATAATTTTGGTATTACCGAAGATGCTATTTATACCAATAATACAGATAGAAAATTTGAATTGCCTTTTCAAAATATAGCCAATCATAATCTTACTTTTCAAAATAAATTCACTTTTGCTAATCAAAGTAAATTAAATACCATTTTAGGTTTTACAAGCAATTTTAGAAAAGAATTTGCTGACAGCAGAACCAATCCTGCTTTAGGATTATTGCTAAATACATTTACCTACAATTTAAAATGGAATTCTAATAGTATAAAAGACAAGTATAACTTTATAATTGGTTCGCAAGGTATGCATCAAACCAATAAAAATAGTGGTGAAGAAACACTAATTCCCGATGCAAGTACTAATGATTTTGGTATTTACGCACTTGGAAATGCCGAAATAGAACACTTTCATTTTCAAGGAGGAATTCGTTTTGATCAACGAAAAATTGACGCTAAAACAACAGGAAGCATTGCTGGTTTAGGCAAAAATTACAACGGAATTACCTTTTCAGGAGGAATGGTATATCAAAAAGAACAATCTAAAATACGTATGAATATTTCTAATGGCTTTCGTGCTCCAACTACTTCTGAATTATTATCCGATGGTGTCCACGAAGGAACAAACCGTTACGAAAAAGGAGATAATAGCCTTAAAAATGAAACAGCAACACAGATAGATTTTTCCTACACTTATAATACAGAACATTTTAAATTTTCTATAAATCCGTTTTATAATTACATAAAAAATTACGTTTTTTTAGATCCAACCAATATGGTAATTAATGGTAATTTTGTTTATAATTATACCCAAAAAGATGCCTATCTTTACGGTGGAGAAATAGGTTTTCACTACCATCCACATCAAATGCATTGGTTGCATTTAGAATCTAATATTGCAACGGTTTTTGCCGAAGACACAGCTAAAAATGCCTTACCTTTAATTCCACAAACAAAAATTAATACAGGAATTAATGTGTCTTTTCAATCCACTAAAAAATTAGCAATAAACAAAGTGTTCTTGCAGCATATTTATAAATTTGCACAACCACGAATTGGTTTGTTTGAAACGGAAACCAAAGCGTATCAGTTACTTAATTTAGGCGTAAACGGAAAATTAAAATCTGCTAAAAACCAATTTGATTTTAGTCTTGGTGTTAAAAATTTAACTAACCAAAAATATATTGACCATATCTCTCGATTTAAAGATTTGGGCATTCCTAACCAAGGAATTAATTTTTATTTTAGCGTTAAAGTTAATTTAACTAATAAATTATAATACTAATTT
>CAYOWM010000167.1:0-2835 GCA_964407635.1 uncultured Flavobacteriaceae bacterium | reverse complement strand
TAATTTGGCTTTAACTATAAAAGGAGTACTTTTGCTCACTTATTTTATAATCAATATGAGTGCTATTTTTAAACCAAAATTATTTAGCTTATTGCATAAAGGAATAAGTAAAAAGCAAATTTCAAAAGATATTTTATCAGGAATTGTTGTTGGTATTATTGCTTTACCCTTAGCTATTGCCTTTGCAGTAGCGTCAGGAGTTTCTCCTGAAAAAGGAATGATTACTGCAGTAATAGCAGGTTTTTTAATTTCTTTTTTTGGTGGAAGTCGTGTGCAAATTGGTGGTCCAACAGGTGCTTTTATTGTAATTGTTTTCGGAATTATTCAAAAATATGGTATTAACGGATTAGTAATTTCTACAATAATATCAGGAGTATTTTTAATAATTTTTGGTGTTTTAAAATTGGGTTCGTTATTAAAATATTTTCCATATCCTTTAATTGTAGGCTTTACAAGTGGTATTGCTGTCGTAATTTTTTCTACACAAATACGCGATTTTTTGGGTTTGGAAATAACTAGTATTCCATCTGAATTTATTCCGAAATGGAAAACATACTTTATGCACTTAGATTCTATAAATTGGTTTGCCGTAGCAATTGCAATTGCTACAATGTTAACCATTATTTATACACCAAAGATAACCAATAAAATCCCAGGATCGTTTGTTGCAATATTGTTGTTTACCTTTATCGTACAATATTTTAAATTACCAATTTCTACAATCGAAACGTATTTTGGTGAGATACCAAATAAAATACAATTTTCTTTACCAAATTTTGAATGGAATACCTTGTCTAATTATCTTGCTCCTGCCTTAATTATTGCATTATTAGGAAGTATTGAGTCTTTATTGTCTGCCGTAGTTTCCGATGGAATGATAGGAGGAAACCATCGTTCAAATACCGAATTAATAGCACAAGGAATAGCAAATATTACCACACCTTTTTTTGGTGGAATTCCAGCAACTGGAGCAATAGCAAGAACAGCAACCAATGTAAAAAACGGAGGTAGAACACCTATTGCAGGAATCGTTCATGCGTTTACCCTTTTGCTAATAATGCTTTTATTAGGAAAATGGGCAAAATTAATTCCAATGCCAGTTTTAGCAGGTGTTTTAATTGTAGTTGCTTATAATATGAGTGAATGGCGTTCTTTTCGATCTATTTTAAAAGGTTCAAAATTTGATATTACCATTTTATTAACCGTATTTTTATTAACTATTTTTGTTGATTTAACCGTTGCAATAGAAATTGGCGTCGTGCTTTCTGCCTTGTTGTTTATGAAACGAATGTCCGATAGCGTAGTAAAAATTCCGCCAGAAGTAGATAGTGATTTAATTTCAGACTTTTCAGATCTACCAAAGGATATTTCCGTTTATGAAATTAACGGTCCTTTGTTTTTTGCTTCGGCAAAACATTATGTAGAAACCTTAAAACATATAGGATTTAAAAGTAAAATTATTATCATACGTATGCGACACGTACCATTTATAGATTCAACAGGAATACAAAATTTTAAAGACGCTATAAAAGTAATGAAACAATCTAAAACTAAAATTATACTTTCTGGTATAAACGAACGCGTTTTAAAAGATTTAGACACTTATCATATTGTTAAAATGATAGGAAAAGAAAATATTTTTTCTACCTTTAAAGGAGCTGTAAACTTTTCAAAAAAACAATATCAAGAAACCATAAAATAGAAAAGTAAATTAAAAAAATCTCTATTTATTTTTTTAGTAACTTTGCACTTTAAAAATTACAAATTTATGTCAAACGAAAAGAAAAAGATTCATAAAAAACTAGGCGAATTAGCATCTACTGCTATTTCAGGAAACGATATTTCATCTTCTGTATTATACGTATCTGCATTAGCCATTTTTTGGGCAGGACAATATGCTTGGGTAACTTTAGGTATTGTTGCCGTAGTATTATTCTTTTTTAGAAAAATTTATGGCGAAGTAGTTGGTGCTTTGCCTTTAAATGGAGGAGCGTACAATGCACTTTTAAATACTACTAGTAAACGAATGGCATCCTTAGCAGCAGCACTTACTTTATTGTCTTATATGGCAACTGCTGTGATTTCTGCAGGTGAAGGAATGCATTATTTAGGTAATTTATTACATTTTTTACACCATAAAACCCCTTATCCGATAAGTATAATTTTTCCGACGTATATTGAATTAGCTACAGTCGGATTACTTAGTATTTTTGCAATGTTGGTTATTAACGGAATATCTGAATCCGCAAAAGTTGCTATCAGTATTTTTATTTTTCATTTATTTTCTTTAGTAATTTTAACATTTTCTGTGTTTTATTATTTATCAAACCACGGTTTGGAATTATTTAATCAAAATCAAACATATTTACCACAAGAAGGAAATTTAACTAGAGCTATATTTTTAGGTTTTGCCGCTTCGATGCTTGGAATTTCAGGGTTTGAGTCCTCCGCAAATTTTGTAGAAGAACAAAAAAAAGGAGTTTTTCCAAAAACATTAAGAAATATGTGGGTTGTAGTAAGTATTTTTAATCCTTTAATGGCCGTTTTAGCTATTACCCTTTTTCCAATTCAAGATATTTATAATGATGTAGCAGCAAATCAAAGTACTTTACTATCTGATATGGCTAATATTACAGCTGGAGGTTGGTTAAAATTTATTGTTATTATTGATGCTGTTTTGGTACTGTCAGGAGCGGTTTTAACTTCTTTTGTAGGAGTGTCTGGTTTACTAGAAAGGATGACTTTAGATAGAATTCTTCCGCAAGGATTATTAAAGAAAAATGCTAAAGGAACATCGTATAGAATAATTTTAATGTTTTTATTTTTAAGTATTTC
>CAYOWM010000166.1:0-4538 GCA_964407635.1 uncultured Flavobacteriaceae bacterium | reverse complement strand
ATGGTAATGGCATTTTTTATTGTCCAATGCACTGCGAAGGCGAAAAAACATACACCTCACAAGTTGGTTGTCCTGTTTGTGGAATGGATTTAGTAGAACAACCCAAACTGCAAACCGTAACAGAATATACTTGTCCGATGCATCCAGAAATCATTAAAGATACTTCTGGTTCTTGTCCTATTTGCGGAATGGATTTAGTACCAATAGAGCCAAGTGATAGCGAGGAGGATAAAACCTACAACGATTTGCTCAAAAAGTTTAAGATTGCTGTTGCCTTTACCGTTCCGATTTTTATTATTGCAATGGGTGAGCTAATTCCAGGAAACCCTTTAGTAAAAATTTTTAGTCAAATAACATGGAACTGGATTCAATTTGTATTGTCTTTACCTGTTGTTTTCTATGCAGCATGGATGTTTTTTGAACGAGCATATAATTCCGTTAAAACGTGGAATTTAAACATGTTTACTTTAATAGGTATAGGTGCAGGAGTTGCCTTTCTATTTAGTGTTTTTGCACTGTTATTTCCAAGTGTTTTTCCCGATCAGTTTAAAACTTCAAGCGGAACGGTTTTTGTATATTTCGAAGCAGTAACCGTAATTTTAACCTTAGTGCTGTTAGGTCAATTACTAGAAGCAAAAGCACATAGTCAAACTAGTGGAGCAATTAAAGAACTTTTAAAATTAGCACCAACCGAAGCTACTTTAGTAACCTCAAAAGGCGATAAAACAATTTCTATTCACAATATTAAAAAAGGCGATTTGTTGCGTGTAAAACCAGGTGATAAAATTCCTGTGGATGGTGTAATTACCGAAGGACAAAGTAATGTAGATGAAAGTATGATTACAGGAGAACCAATTCCTATAGATAAAACTATAAGCGATCAAGTTAGTTCAGGAACAATAAACGGCACAAATTCCTTTATTATGAAAGCCGAAAAAGTAGGTTCAGAAACCTTGTTGTCTCAAATAATTCAAATGGTTAATAATGCGAGTCGTTCCAGAGCTCCAATTCAGAAACTAGCAGATAAAATATCCAAATATTTTGTACCGATTGTTATAACAATTTCCATAATTACTTTTATTGCTTGGAAAATAGTTGGTCCAGAACCAGCCTTAGTTTACGCTTTTGTAAATGCAATCGCAGTATTAATTATTGCTTGTCCATGTGCTTTAGGTCTAGCAACACCAATGTCTGTAATGGTTGGCGTTGGTAAAGGTGCACAAAATGGTGTTTTAATTAAAAATGCCGAAGCTTTAGAAAATTTAAACAAAGTAGATGTGCTTATAACCGATAAAACAGGAACAATTACCCAAGGAAAACCATCGGTTGAAAAAGTACATAACATACACGATAAAGAGGATAAACAATTGCTAGAATACATCGCTTCTTTAAATAAATATAGTGAGCATCCTTTGGCAGAAGCCATTGTTAAAAAAGCAAAACAAGAAAATATTGATTTAAAAGATGCGCAAAATTTTAAAGCAATTAAAGGAAAAGGAGTAATAGGAATAGTCAATAATAAAGCAATTGCCATTGGAAACGATAAATTAATGCAAAAAATTAATGCTTCGATTCCTACTAAAATTAACCAACAAGTTATACAAGAACAAAAAAATGGAAAAACAGTTTCATATATTGCTGTAGAACAAAAAGTACAAGGTTATGTTACCATTTTTGATGCAATCAAAGAAACAAGTAAGGAAGCAATTGCTAAATTACAAGCAAATGGTATTGAGGTAATTATGCTTACAGGTGATAATAATTTAACCGCAAAATATGTAGCAAATCAGTTGCATTTAACCGATTTTAAAGCCGAATGTTTACCAGAAGACAAATTAAATGTTATTAAAAAATTACAAAGCGAAGGCAAAATAGTAGCAATGGCAGGCGACGGAATTAACGATGCTCCAGCACTTGCACAAGCCAATATTGGTATTGCAATGGGAACAGGAACCGATGTTGCCATAGAAAGTAGTGAAGTAACTTTAGTAAAAGGGGATTTGTTAGGAATTGTAAAAGCCATAAATTTAGGTAAAGCAGTAATGAAAAATATAAAACAAAATTTATTCTTTGCATTTATTTACAACATCTTAGGTGTGCCAATTGCAGCAGGAGTACTATTTCCTGTTTTTGGATTATTACTTTCACCAATGATTGCTGCAGCAGCGATGAGTTTTAGTTCGGTGTCGGTAATAGCAAACTCGTTGCGATTAAAGAATATAAAATTAAATTAGAATATAAAAAATAGGTACTTTTGGTATAATTAACTAAAAATAATAATAATCCGTTCCATAAAAATTTGGACATAAAATTTAAAAAATGAAAAATCTAATTAAAGCAACAGTAGTAGTAACAGTAATTTTAGTAATATCAAGTTTTACCATGCTAAAAACGGTAAATACTTCATCAAATTATGAAACAATAGACGAGTTTAAAATTCCAGAAAACATTCAAAAAATATTTAAAAAATCGTGTTTTGATTGTCATAATTCAAAATCTAGAGGTAAAAAAGCTAAGATGAAATTTAATATTGATAAATTAGCAAACGGACAATATCCTCCAAATAAAATTGCTTCAAAAATGAGAAAAATAGTCAAGTTAGTTAGTGTAAAACAATCTATGCCACCGAAAAAAGTAGTTAAAAAATACCCAGAAATGGCATTGACAAATTCCGAAAGAGAAATACTAACTGCTTGGGCAAAAGAGCAAAATAATATACTAATTTCTAAAGATAAATAAAAAATGAAAAGAGCAAAAAAAAGTTTAAAATACGGATTGATATTATTGGTATTAATACAATTTTATCCACTAGAAAGACCAAAAGTAACGTTAAATAATCCAAATGATTTTTTAAAGAACAACGATGTACCAAAAGGAGTTTCCGAAATTCTAAAAACTTCTTGTTACGATTGTCATTCAAACGAAACAAAATTTCCTTGGTATGCCAATGTTGCACCTGTAAAATGGTTGGTGTATCACGATATTGAAGAGGCAAGAGAGGAACTTAATTTTTCTGAGTGGAATAGTCTTTCAGCTAATCGTAAATCGGATAAATTATTCGATATTCAAGACGAAGTAAATGAAGGTGAAATGCCTATGAAAATGTACACTTTTATTCATAGAGATACAAAATTAACAGAAGAGCAACGAGCAAAAATTTCTGATTTTGTAGATAAATTGACAGAATGATTTTAAAATAACAACAATGAAAACAAAACAAATAATAAGTATAATTGCGATTTTAGGACTAGGTATTTTTATCGGAAAATACGTTTTAAACGGAAACGAAAATACTTCAGAAAATAATTCTCATATAGGAGAAACCGCAGCCGAACATTGGACATGCTCGATGCATCCTCAAATAGATATGCCAAAACCAGGTCAATGTCCTATTTGCGGAATGGATTTAATACCAAAAACCGATTCCGATACTAGTTTAGATGCAAATTCCTTTAAAATGACCAAAAACGCCAT
Source organism: uncultured Flavobacteriaceae bacterium (assembly GCA_964407635.1). GTDB lineage: Bacteria > Bacteroidota > Bacteroidia > Flavobacteriales > Flavobacteriaceae > S010-17. The sequence continues at coordinate 1,064 of CAYOWM010000166.1, read as the reverse complement.
GGCTTTAGCAAATATTCAAACACTAAAAGTTGGCGAGGATACTTTAAATAAAAATAATTCGCAAAGTACTTCCATTTTAAAACTATCAGGTAAAATCCAAGAAAATGAAAATGCTACAGCAGTACAAACTGCTCATTTTGGAGGTAGAATCGAAAAATTATACTATAAAAGCAAAGGCGAATTTGTAAAAAAAGGTGTATTGGTAGCAAGTTTTTATTCGCCTGAATTAGTAACTGCACAAAACGAATTTATCGAAGCACTTGAAATAAAAAATGCACAACCAGAACTCTATAATGCCGTTAGAAATAAACTAAAAAATTGGAAAATTTCTGAAAATCAAATCCAAAAAATTGAAAGAAATAAAAAAGTAATTACAAACTTTAATATGTATGCAAATGTTTCAGGATATATTTCAACTATTTTGGTGCAAGAAGGCAGTCATGTAAAAGAAGGAACACCTTTGTTTAAAGTTACCAACTTATCAAATGTTTGGGTAGTTTTAGATGTTTACGAAAAAGATATTCCGAAAGTAAAAAAAGGAATGCCTGTTTCTATTTATCTTAATTCCTATCCAAATAAAGAATTTAAAGGCAAAATAACCTATATAGATCCGATTTTAAATGCAAAAACCAGAACAACAATTGCACGAGTTACCCTTTCTAATAAAAATAATTTGTTAAAACCAGGTATGATTGTAAACGCTAAAGCGGAAGTATTTAAAGGTAAATCAAATCTTAAATCTAACATTGAAATCCCTAAAACAGCGGTAATGTGGACAGGAAAACGCTCGGTTGTATATGTAAAAACAAGTAAAGACGAACCAATTTTTGAAATGCGAGAAGTAGAACTAGGTTCGGAAACCGAAAATACCTATCAAATACTTTCAGGAATTGAAAATGGCGATGAAGTTGTAATTAACGGAACATTTACCATAGACGCGACAGCACAACTTTTAGGTAAAAATTCTATGATGAATAGTGGAATTAAAAACGAAAAATTAAAAGAAAAAAATGACGATGAGAGTGAAAAAATAAAAAATATTGAAAGAATTGATGTTAATGAAA
>CAYOWM010000165.1:0-4543 GCA_964407635.1 uncultured Flavobacteriaceae bacterium | reverse complement strand
TCATTAAGTAGGTATTCAAAAATAGAATTATCTGGTTTTCGCAAATTAATTTCGTGGGAATAATATACTTTTTTAAAACAAGCTAAAAACCGATTATAAAACTTTTTCCCAAGATTTTTTTTAATTCTGTTTAAATGCAAATCATTCTTATTACTTAGTAAATAAATTGGATATTTTTTTGCTAATTTTTCTAAAAATTCCAAACGGTATTCTGGAAAATCTAAAAGAATGGCATTCCATGATTCTTTCAATGCTTGTTCTGTTGCATTTGGAAAAATAGTTTGATAAAAAGCAACAAATTCATCGGTAGTTAGTAAGCCTTTTTCGTATTTTCTATTCATTACATCCATTTTTGGTGTAATTTCTGTCGCTCCTAATTTATGCAACTCACGTAAAGTTGCCGTTTTATCTAAATTTATAAAAACATCGCCAAAATCAAATAGCAAATTTTTAATTGTTTTGGTATTTGAATTATTTGCATAGTAATTTAAAATATCCGAACTAATTGTAATACTATTCTCTACTTTCTTATTTTTTAATATCGGAGCTCCAACACCTGAACCTAATACCGAATTGCCAATAAAAACACGTGCTTCATCCCATAAATTTGCATCGATAAAGGTTTGTAAGGTTTGCTTTCCTCCTTCTATAAATACACTTTGAATTTGATATTTATACAAAACTTCAAGTAATTGTTTAACTACATTTTCTTGAAAATTAATTTGTTCATAAAAAATATTTTGGGTGTTTTTTGCTATTTTTTCTGTTACTATAATGGTTTGAGTAGTGTCATCTAAAATATTGTAATTAAGAGGAATACGTAAATTTTTATCTATTATTACACGAATTGGATTTTTACCTGTAACTTTCCGAACTGTTAAACTTGGATTATCGCTTATTACAGTATTTGTTCCTACTAATATTGCTTGTTCTTCCGAACGCCATTTGTGTACTAATTGTTGTGATAATGGATTTGAAATCCAAATTGGTGCTGCTTTGTCTTTTTTTAGTTTTCCGATAAAACCATCTTTAGATTCTGCCCATTTTAAAATAATATATGGTCGTTTTTTATTGTGAAAAGTAAAAAATCGTTTGTTTATTTCTTTGCATTCGTTTTTTAAAACATCAATAGTAACCTCACAGCCATTTTTTTCTAAAAATTTAACACCATTTCCACTAACTAAAATATTAGAATCTAAAGCACCAATTACTATATTTTTAATACCTTTTTCTACTATTAAATTAGCACAAGGTGGTGTTTTTCCAAAATGCGAACAAGGTTCCAAGCTAACATAAAGAGTGGCTTTAGAAATAAATTGCAAGTCCTTCTTTTTAACAGAATTAATACAATTTACTTCAGCGTGATTTCCACCAAATGGAGAAGTATAGCCTTCGCCAATTATACGATTTTTATAAACCAAAACAGCTCCAACCATAGGATTTGGAGCAGTAGTTCCCAATCCTTTTTTTGCTAATTCTAAGCAACGATACATATATTTATTATCCAAAAGCATTCTATTTAGTAATAGTAACTTTTTGTGTGTAATCTAACGGATAATCGTAGTGCAACTTACCCAAAGAATAGCGAATTTCACCTTTATATTGCACTAAAATTTCTTTACGTGTTACCATATTCATAATATTTACCAATAGATTTTGTTTACTATCTTTAAATACTTTTTTATAAGGCACTTCTACAAATAAAGGCAAAACAAATTCACTTTTTTTAGGTACTTTAAAGGCTTTTGTTTTAACAATTGCTACATCTGTACTATCTACAAAAACATGAATATCTTTTGCTTGTAGCGTTCCTCCTACACTATTTTTATTTTTGAATAAAATATCCGTTTTAACCTTAATTTTATTAGAATTTACACTTACTATTTTTATATTTTTCACCTGTATAAATTCTGGTTTTTCGGATAATGTGCATCCAAAAGATAAAAACAACAAAAAAATAAGCAAATATCGATACATAAATAGTAATTTTATGTTGCAAAAATAAGAAAACAAATGACCAAGCAAATAGAAATACGAAAGATTATTAAATCGGATAATGCCAATATTTCTAAAATTATAAAATCTACCTTAGTTGAATTAGGAGCAAATCTAAAAGGAACTGCTTATTACGATACGGAAACCGATGCTATGTATGAAGCCTTTCAGAAAGAAAGAACTGTTTATTTTGTTGCAATCATAGATAATGAAGTTGTTGGTGGTTGTGGAATTGGCATCCTTCCAAATATGGAAAGTACCATTTGTGAATTGCAAAAAATGTATATTTTACCAAAGGCAAGAGGACATAAAATTGGTTTTAGATTAGTACAAAAATGTATTGATTTTGCCTTAAAAAATGGGTATTCAAAAATTTATTTAGAAACTTTCCCACAAATGAAAAGTGCTATAAATTTATATACCAAAAATGGTTTTAAAACGCTACAAAATTCATTAGGAAATACTTGCCATTACGCTTGTAATGTGTGGATGTTAAAAGATCTAGAACAAACTATCCTGTCATTAAAACACTATTTCAAAACGGAATTAAACAGTCTATATCCAAAAGAAGAAATTACTAGTTTTTTTAATATTCTAGCCGAAGAGATTTTAGGTTTAAACAGAATTGAAATAGCATTAGAGCCAAATAAAATCATTAAAAACCCTAAATTAAACCGTTTTTTAGTAGCAACAAAACAATTAAAACAAGAAAAACCCATTCAATATATTGTAGGAAATACCGAATTTTATGGATTAAATTTTAAGGTAACTAAAGATGTTTTAATACCTAGACCAGAAACGGAAGAATTGGTATCGTGGATTATAAAGGATTGGAAAAGTAATAAGAATATAACTATTTTAGATATCGGAACTGGTTCTGGTTGCATTGCGATTAGCTTGGCTAAAAACTTACCAAACGCTAGTGTTTTTGCTTTGGATGTCTCGAAAAATGCTTTAGAAATTGCCAAATACAATGCTGTAAAAAATCAAGTGAATCTTACTTTTTTAAACAAAAACATTTTAAAATTAAAAAATTTACATCAAAAATTTGATGTAATTGTTAGCAATCCTCCATATGTTCGAGAATTAGAAAAAAAAGAAATACAAAAAAATGTTCTAGATAACGAGCCACACTTAGCATTATTTGTTAAAAATGATAATGCTTTGATATTTTATGACAAAATTAGTGATTTTTCAAAAAAACATTTAACAAAAAATGGCAATTTATATTTTGAAATCAACCAATATTTAGGCAAAGAAACTCTAAACCTACTAAAAGAAAAAGGCTTTAAAAATTGTATTTTAAGGCGTGATATTTTTGATAAAGATAGAATGTTAAAATGCGAAATTTAAGTTATTATTGTTACTAAAAGCATCAATATAACATTACAACGCATTAATTTCCATATCCGACATACGCTTGATTTTCATTTCTAATGCTATTAACAAATCAAATAGTAGCTTTGAATATTCTTTAAGAATTACTTCTAATTTTACTGCTTTTTCTTTTCGCTCTTTTTCTAATTTTTTAACACTAGTAAAAAACGATCCTTCTAGCCTTTGGTTATACATACTAAAAATTTCCAAATACGTACTATGCACTTGTTCGTGTACTGGCTCAATATCGCGATATTCTTTAAAAGGAGTTAAAACTTGTCCTGCACCATAATACCATTTTCCAAAATCACAAGTTGTATAATTTATTGGAGTACTGGCTTTTGCTGCACTAATATTACCTAATTGTATTAATATTTGCACATTAGACATCCAAGCAACGTGTGCTGTTTTAGCAAGTCGTAAATGGCTAATCATTTCTGCTCGTTTACTTGTTGCATTTTCTAAATTTACAGTAGGACTTATGGTATTATCGACTGTTTTTGAGGAATTTCCATTAATTTTATATTTTGATTCCTGCTGAATTCTTCTCTTACGAGCAATTAATTGCTCGATAGTATTTTCTAATTCACTCATTGTTAGTTGTTTTACTTTATTCTTTTTCAAGGACAAAGATAATAATAAATAATTTAGAATTACTAAATTTTAACATTTTTTAAGTAAATATATTCCAATTAAAGATAATACGTTACAAAAAAGCACTCAAAAAAATGACTTTTACTTAATAAATTCTACTTCTGGCTGTGCAAATTTTTGTGTATCAAAAAATCCTTGTTCAGCCATCCATTTATCATTATAAATTTTACTCATATACCTTGAGCCATGATCTGGAAAAATAATAACCACTTTTGAATTTTCATCAAATTCACCTTGATTTGCAAGTTGAATGGTTGCTTGCATTGCTGCACCACTGGTATAACCAGCAAAAATTCCTTCGGTCATTGCAATTTGCCTAGCTCTATGTGCTGCATTTTCATCGGATACTTTTTCAAATTTATCAATAATATCAAAATCCGTTGCTGTTGGAATTAAATTTTTTCCTAATCCTTCAATTCTATATGGGTATATTTCAGAAGTGTCAAATTCTCTTGTTTCATGAAATTTTTTCAAAATTGAACCAAAAGCATCCACTCCTAATACTTTAATGTTTGGA
>CAYOWM010000164.1:0-4611 GCA_964407635.1 uncultured Flavobacteriaceae bacterium | reverse complement strand
TTTTGGTAGGTTATTTATAAAGTTTTCCATATTAGAAGTGATTATTCGTTTTTAAACAACAAAGATACTTTTTTAACTTATATGTTAACAAAAAATAACCGATATTTGCAAAATGATTCAAGAGCCAATAAAATTTGAACCTATCTTAAAAGAAAAAATTTGGGGTGGAACAAAATTATTTACTATTTTAGATAAACCTAAAATAGTAAATAGTACTACTATTGGCGAAAGTTGGGAAATATCCTCTGTTAAAGATAATATTTCTGTATTTGCTACAGGAACATATAAAGGATTTACATTGACTGAATTACTTATTAAATTTACAAGCAATTTAGTAGGAAAAAGCGTTTATAAACGTTTTAAAAACGAATTTCCGTTATTAATTAAATTTATAGATGCAAAGAAAGATTTGAGTATTCAATTGCATCCAAATGATGCTTTAGCGTTAAAAAGACACAATAGTTTTGGTAAAACCGAAATGTGGTACGTATTACAAGCAGATGAAAATGCAAACTTAATTGTTGGTTTTAAAGAAAAAATTGATGTAGAAACCTATCAAAAATATCTAAATAAAAATAAAATTTTAGATGTTTTAAATATAGATGTTGTTAAAAAAGGCGATGTGTATTTCATTCCAACTGGTAGAGTACACGCAATCGGAGCAGGAGTTTTATTAGCCGAAATCCAACAAACAAGCGATATAACGTATCGTATTTACGATTGGAATAGAAAAGATACAAACGGAAATTATCGGGAATTACACACCGAAAAAGCTTTAGAAGCCTTAGATTTTTCTGTACAAAAGGAGTATAGAGAATCTTATAAAAAAACAGTAAATAAATCTGAAAATATAGTTTCTTGTCCGTTTTTTACTACAAATATTATTGAGTTAAACGGTTCGTTATCTTTAAATTATGTAAAAAGAGATTCCTTTACTATTTTTATGTGTGTAGCAGGAAATGCAACCATAATTTATAAAAATGGTGAGCAAAAATTAAAATATGGTGAAACGATATTAATTCCGAATTGTTTAAACGAATTAACTTTAGTATCCAAAGAAAAAACTGAATTATTAGAAGTATATATAAATTAAAATAAATTTAAAATTAAATAAAAATGGCAAGTATTAAAAATTTCAAAAAGGACTTAAATTATATTTTTTCCGATATTATTGAAGATTGCTACGTTTGGCAATTAGAAAATCCGAAAAATAGCGATAAAGCAGAAGTGATTATCGATAAAGCAATAGAAGGTTTTGACGATATTGTAGAAAAGGTAAATATGCGAAATGTTGAAAATAAAAAGGCATATTTTAAAGAATTAGTAACAGAACTAGAAAATAAAGTACAAAATTTAAGAAAAGAACTAGATAAATTATAGTTTTTTATAAAATTTTAACATTTTGTATGTAATATATCGGTACTTTTTGCGTTCTAATTATATAAGACCTTATAAATAGACATATTATGGCTAGAGCAATGTTTGAGTACACAAAAACAATACTTAAAAAAGTGAGTTTTGATGTAGATTTATTTTATAAAGAATTAAACAAAGCAATTGACCGATTATTGCCATATGAAATTGATGAATTGCGAATATGGTTGCAAAAGTTTACTAGTAACAAACCAGAACTATATTCCTGTTTAGCCATAATTAGCTAAATTTTTAGCAATTTTCTTGAGTAAAGGCTATTCAACCCATTTTGAATAGCCTTTATTTTTTTACCAAGAATAGCCTTTTTTAGTTGCTTGTTTTTTAATTGCTTTTAGCATAACCGATTCTAAAGCATCCATATTTTCTTTTGTTTGATTTGTTGCAATATATTTTCTGCGTTTTTCGTTTAATTGTTGAATTTCTTTTTGAATTTTTTCACGTGCTGTTTTTTGTTTCGTTACATATTCTTTTAGTTCTTTGATTGTTTTATTTTGTAAATTCTTTGGTAAATTTTTCCTCTTAATTTTTTCTAAAGAAATGTTACCATTTTTTGTAGCATCTACCAAATCCCAAGATGAATTATTGTATATTTTGTTGGATTTACTAACCGCACGATTTACAATAACAGCTTCCTCTAATTCCATTGCATTATTATCTTGAATTTGTTGGTTTTGATAATATTTTTGTCCAGATGTTCCAAAATAAATATAGGTTTTGTTCAAGCGTTCGTTAAGAATAATAATTTCTTTATCGTATGGCGTAATTACATGAATTATTTCTTTATTAGGATTAATATTAAGGTATTCGCCATTTCCTAAAACAGCAGCATCGTACCATTTTGCACGAATGCCATTTTCATAATCACCACAAAATATGGTATTTACAGTAATATTTTTTTCTTTAGCATCTGTAATTGCGTCTTTGTAGTTTATCCTTCCTTGTGTAAAAGGTTCGTTTCCTGCGATAAAAATTAAATTCAAATCCTTTTTGTTTTTTCCCCATTTTAAGTCTTGTAATGAAGTAGAAATAACGGTACCACAATATTCGTTTCCTCCATTTGTTCGCAAGGCAAAAAGTTGCTTAGAAATTTCATCTAAATCCGAGTTAAACGGTACTATTTGTCGGATATAATTATCACTAGCTTCAATATTGTCGTTTCCGTATTCGTAAAGGGCAATTTCTAAATTTGGCGTTTCGTGTTCGCATTTTGCATACGATAGTTCGTTTACAATTTTCCATAATTGCGATTTTGCTTGATTAATCAAGCCATCCATTGAATTACTAGTGTCTAAAAGTAAAGCAACACGAATGGTTTTTTCCGTTTTGGAAGGATTTTCAGGTTTATTGATAGGTTCTTTAAAAGATAAAGGAAATACAATTCCGAAAAGGATAACAAATAAATTTTTCATAATATATAGTTTTAAATTCGTTTCAAAAGTAAAAGGATAAAAAAGCTATAAAAAATTAAAATGAGTAAATGCAACTTTTGAATGCGTTACAATTCCATTTCAATGCGTAAAGTAGAAAATACTAGTAAATAAAATGCATTAGAACGAAATTTTGAAATTACGAAGTAAATTAAATATTGTAATTTTGCTTAGGTAAATAGATAATATGTTAAAAAAAATAGTCTTTTTAGTATTTCTTTTCGGAAGTATTTTTGTAGCACAAACACAAAATACTTCAAAAGAAATTGATAAACAAAACACGTATTCGGATAGACTTACGGATGAATATGGTGTTCCGATTGAAGGAGTTACAGTTCGTGTTCGTGGCACAAATAGTTCGGATATTACCAATGCAAATGGCGAATTTACGGTTGTTGCAAAAAAAGGAAGTCTGATTATTTTAAGTAAAAACGGTAAACGAATTAATTCGTATGTTTATACAGGAACAGGTCAATATACCGTTTCCGATGAATCGGAAGTGTATAAAAGTTTTTTTAATGAAAAATTAGATTCTGCAATCATTTTAAAAAGCAACAAGCCATTACAAGCAATTTCTTATGTAGAAAAAGCACTTGAAAATACAAAAAATAAACGAGAAAAAGCCAAAGCGTTTTTGGTTTTAGGAGATATTTATGTAAATTTAAAACAATACGATTTAGCAAAAAGTAATTACGAATTGGCATATAATGTTACTAAAAAAAATATCGCAATTCCGTTAAAATTGGCAACTGTTAATTTTAAACTGAATAATTTAAAAGAAAGTAGAAATTTGTATCAAAAAGTTCTTACAACTAAACGAATACGATATTCTGATAAAATTAAAGCTTTAGAAGGAATTGGCGATATTTTAAAATCTGAAAGTAATTTTACTTTAGCATTAAAAAAATATCAAGAAGCACTACAAATTGCCACAAAAAAGAGACATGCTAGTGAAATAACTATTTTATCGAATAAAATTGCACAAATTCATGCATTACAAGGCAACTTAAAAAAATCAAAAACGTATTTTGGCAATTCTATTCAATCTGCAAAAAAAATAAATAAAGCAGAAGTAATTAGGCAAACAGATAATGCAGCAAATTTTTATCGAAATAATAATCAGATTGATGCCGAAATCGCACTCCGAAAGGAAAATTTAAAAGAATTAGAATCTATAGAATCCGATGATGTAGTAGAGGAGGAGTCGTATATTCCTGAAGCCAAAATATCTAAACAAGCTATTAAAAAAGATATTGGAAAGGCTTTAAACAAACAAAAAAAATATACCGAAGCAATTAAATATTTAAAGGAAAGTGTAGCAGATGCTTCAGCAGATAACGATATGGAAACCGAAAAAGAAGCTATACAAGGTTTGACCGAAGCTTATGTTGGATTAGGAGATGATTCTAAAGCCTTGTTAAACTATAAAAAATACACTAAATTGGTGGATTTATTATACAAAAAAAAGGAAGCAGAAATCACTAAAGCAGTTGCTTTAGGTAAGGAATTATCTAAAAAACAAAACCGAATTTTAAGTTTAGAAAAAGATCGCATTTTTAATGAAAATAAACTAAAATTAGTACAAACCGAACAAGAATTGGTTGCAGAAAATAGCAAACGACAAAAAACGATTATTTATAGTTTACTTAGTGGTTTATTGTTGCTATTATTGGTGTTATTTTTTATGTTTAAAAGCAACAAAGAGCGAAAACTTGCCAATAATTTATTGGCTTTAAAATCGTTGCGAAGT
>CAYOWM010000163.1:0-4615 GCA_964407635.1 uncultured Flavobacteriaceae bacterium | reverse complement strand
AAAAAATTCCTGTGCTTCCCAATTTTATTGATATTTTGACTTTTCATAACGAAAATCTATGAATTTTTCGGGTTAATATTTTATAAAAAGCACCGTTTCTAATAAATAGAAACGGTGCTTTTTTATATTGCACGATAATTTATTTTCTAACAATTAATTTATCTCCAACTTTTATATTATTATCGGTTAAATTATTCCATTCTCTTAAATTTTCTACCGATACACCAAACATTTTAGCAATAGAAAAAAGCGTGTTATATTTTTTTACTATATACGTTTGTGTATTTTGACTATTAAAATCTTGAGGCGATAAATTTTCTTCATTTACTTTTATCTCTACTCTACGGTTTAATTGTTTTCCTCCTACCGAGAAATTATTATATTTTGGCTTTGAAAAACCAAACCCAATGGCTGTTAAATTTTCCGCAAGAACTCCTTTTGAAACTAAATAATTTTTAACAGCATCTGCTCTTTTTTGAGATAAAGCTAGATTATATGCTCTTTTTCCTCCACTATCAGTATGTCCTTCAATAATAAACTTAACATTTGGGTTTGCCATTAAAATAAGAGCAATTTTATCTAAATCATCTTTTGAAGAATCTCGTAAAGAATATTTTCCTGAATCAAAAAAGATATTTTTAGCAAGACTAATAATTTTTGTCCTTTCAATCTCTGTGATAGTATTTCCTTGTTTCGGACAACCTTTGTTGTATTTATTACCGAATTCTTCAGGACATAAATCGTCTTTATCCATAACATTATCACCATCGGTATCTATTAATTCAGGACAGCCATTTTCTGTTTTTCCGAATACTAACGGACACTTATCATTCATATCAATAACACCATCTTTATCGGTATCTACTGCCATTCCGTTTGCATAAGCTAAAGCTCCTTTTGGCGTGTTTGGTTCTTTATCAAACTTATCAATTACATTATCGCCGTCCGTATCTTTAAGTATTTCATCTATATAATCCGATGCTTTTAAAACCTCGTCTTGATTTTGTTTTTTGATTTCTTTTTCTTTAATTTCTGCTGTATTTTGCCAAACAATACTTTCGCTATCTGGATGATTAAATTTCCAAACAAGCCCTAAATTAGTAACAAAAAAAGTTTCAAAGTGTTGTTTATTAGCAATTGCAGCATCTAAATGATCTTCGTTGTTAAAATTAATTGTTTGTCTTAATTCCATATCTATTTTTTTAGAAACTTTATAACGCACTCCTAATCCTGTGGTGTAATAAATAGACTTAGCATCGCCTTTTCTGTCAAAATTTGTTTCAAAATCTATTAATAATTCATCGGTATTTAAATCGTATAATTTTGAATTATAGCTATGAAATCCCATACCTAAATAGGCATTAAAATTTAATTTTCTTTTAGCAGAAGCGTACGGATTGTTAAGTGAATTGCTCAAATTTATTACCATATTAAATTCACCACCAAAAGTTTCGCCTTTAAAATACACATTTTCTAAGGTTCTGTCTGTATATAAAATGGTATAAGGAGAAGATAATTCTTGCGAAGAGCCGTACATTTTTAGGACTTGTCCTTTTACTTCAAATCCAAAAGTTGGCGAAATCATTTTATTTAAATACACATAAAATCCAGTATTTAAAAATTTACTCGATTTTGAATTGACGGAAGTTAAATCGCCATGCATTAAAAAATTATTAGCACCAGCACCAATTGTCCAAGTGTCTAAGCCTTTGCTTTGAGAAAAAGAAAAAGTTGTTGTTAGTAATAGAAGGGTAATTACAAAAATTCTCATAATCAATTATTAAGTTTGGTTTTTATGTACCAAATTTACAACAATTTTAGTATTTCTGTATCTTTTTTATAATATTTTCGTAATCTTTTGTGTTTTTCACAAAATCCATATCCGAAACATCGATAATTAGTGTATTTAAATTTTGTTCGGTTTTAATAAAATTAAAGTATCCTTTATGTATTTTATCCAAATATCCTGCTTGAATATTTTGTTCGTAATCTCTACCTCTTTTTTTAATATTTTCTAGTAATCTATCTGTATTTTGGTATAAATAAATGTACAAATCTGGTTTGGTTATTTCTTTATACATAATATCAAAAATCCGTCTGTATAAAGCATATTCCTCTTTTTGTAAAGTAACTTGCGAAAATATTAAAGATTTGAAAATATAATAATCCGAAACGATTAAATTTTTAAACAAATCGTATTGTGCAATATCATCGGATAATTGCTGGTAACGATCTGCTAAAAAACTCATTTCTAAAGGTAAAGCAAACCGCTCTTTATCCTGGTAAAATTTTGGTAAAAACGGATTATCGGCAAAGCGTTCTAAAACCAATCGTGTATTAAACTCATCTGAAATCATTTTAGCAAGAGTTGTTTTTCCTGCTCCGATATTTCCTTCAATAGCTATATAATTATATTTTTCGTCTAAAGAAATAGGTTTTTCTAATTTTAATTCGGTTTTTAAAACTTCGGTAGTGTCGGTACAGTTTTCTAATAAAAATTTTATGTTTTTTAAACGAATACTGTGTTTTACATAAGGAGCAATTTCTACTAAAGGTTCTAAAACAAATTTTCGCTCTAACATTTTAGGATGCGGAACTTGTAATTCTTTTGAAAAAATTATTTCATCATCAAAAAGTAAAACGTCGATATCAATTGTTCGTGCTTGATATTTTTTATTTTTAGTTCGTTTTCTACCTAAAATAGTTTCAATTTCTATAATTTTTTTCCAAAGCGTTTCTGGTGGTAGATTTGTAGCAATTTCTAGACAAATATTTAAAAAATCATCACTTTTAAAACCCCAAGATTTTGTTTTATATACACTAGAAATTTTGTTTATTTTACCTACTTTATCTGCTAATAAATTTACGGCTTTTTGTAAATTTTCTAACGGATCTTCTTGATTTGAACCTAAAGATAGATATGTAATTCGTGTGATTTTCATTTTTTTAAAAACACAAAGAACGGAAAAACAAACACAAAAAATATATATTTGCAGTCTGTTTTATAAACAATATATAAATTAATTTGTAACTTTTTGAAAATCAAAACGTCAAACAATAAATAAAACTAAATATATTATAATGAAATTTTTACGAAACTTACTTGCTACAATTTTAGGTGTTTTTATTGCTTTTGGATTAATCTTTCTTTTTTTTATTGCAATCGGAGCCGCTTTTTCAGATAAAGATAAAGTTGCCATAAAAGAAAATACTATTTTAGAGCTAGATTTAACGGCTAAAATAAAAGATAACTACAATGTAAACAATCCGTTAAGCAAATTTGTAGAAGACAAAGGTGGTGTTTTAGAATTACACAAAATTTTAAATGCAATAGACAACGCTAAAACTGATGATAACATAAAAGGAATTAGTATTAACACCTTATATGTAAATGCAGGAATGGCTCAGTTACAAGAAATTCGTAATAAATTACAAGAATTTAAAAAATCTGGAAAATTTATTACTGCTTATGCAGATAATTACGGACAAGGAACGTATTATTTAAGTTCTGTTGCCGATTCGGTTTATGTAAACCCTATTGGTAGCGTTAACGTAAAAGGTCTTGGTGCAGAATTGTTGTTTTTTAAAGATTTTGAGGATAAATATGGTGTAAAAATGGAGGTTATTCGTCACGGAAAATACAAAAGTGCTGTAGAACCATTTATAGCAAATAAAATGAGTGAAGCAAACCGCGAACAATTAACCGAATTGTTAAATTCTGTTTGGAATACCTTTAAGACTGATATTGCTAAAAGCAGAAATAAAACTACAGACGAAATTAATAAAATAGCAGACGAATTATTAGGTAGAAATGCAACACTTGCAATACAAAACAATTTAGTAAACGACACTATTTACAAAGATCAATATGATGCATTACTTAAAAAGGAATTAGGTGTTAAAAAGGATAAAAAGTTAAACCTAGTTTCTTTAAGTAAATATATAAAATCAGGCAAAGGACGAAAAAAAGTTTCGGTTAAAATTAAAGATAAAATTGCCGTTGTATATGCTTTAGGAGAAATAAAATATGGTAAAGGAGATGAAAACTATATTGGTCAAGAAAGTATAATCAAAGCTTTGCGAAAAGCAGTAAAAAATAAAAAAGTAAAAGCAATTGTACTTCGTGTAAATTCTCCTGGTGGTTCTGCTTTGGCATCCGATTTAATTTGGCGTGAATTAGAACTTACCAAAAAAGAAAAACCAGTAGTAGTTTCTATGGGAAATTATGCAGCTTCTGGCGGTTATTACATCTCGTGTAATGCGGATAAAATTTTTGCCGAACCAACAACCATTACAGGTTCAATAGGTGTTTTCGGAATGGTGCCAAACTTTAGCGAATTTACTAATCGAATTGGTATAAATGCCGAACAAGTACAAACCAACAAACACAGTATTGTTTACAGTGCTTTTGAACCAATTACCGACGATTTTAAAAACCTTACTCAAGAAGGAATTGAACATATTTATAAGGTATTTTTAAGTCGTGTTGCTAAAGGTAGAAAAATAACCACACAACAAGTAAACGAAATTGCACAAGGTAGAGTTTGGTCTGGAATACAAGCAAAAAAAATCGGTTTAGTAGATGAATTAGGTAACCTTGATGATGCTATTGCTT
>CAYOWM010000162.1:0-4625 GCA_964407635.1 uncultured Flavobacteriaceae bacterium | reverse complement strand
TAATAAATATTGAAAACGACGACGTGGTAAAAGCATTTTTAGTAACCCAAGATTTAAAAGATGCAGACTACATTAACAATCATTATGTAGTTATGGTTACCAAAAAAGGACAAGTAAAGAAAACTGTTTTAGAACAATATTCCAGACCAAGAACCAATGGTATTGCTGCAATTACCATTAAAGAAGGTGATGAGTTGCTTGAAGCAAAATTAACCGATGGGAATAGTCAAATTATGTTAGCTGCAAAATATGGTAAATCCATACGTTTTGAAGAAGCTAAAACACGACCAATGGGTAGAAATGCTTCTGGTGTTAGAGGAATTAGACTTTCAAGCGAAGAAGATGAAGTAGTTGGAATGATTTCGGTTAATGACGAGGAAAGTAACGTTTTAGTAGTATCTGAAAAAGGATACGGAAAACGTTCTAAATTAGCAGATTATCGTATTACTAATCGTGGTGGTAAAGGTGTAAAAACGATAAATATTACCGAAAAAACAGGATTTGTAGTTGCTATTAAAAATGTAACAGATGACGATGATTTAATGATTATTAACAAATCTGGTATTACTATACGACTTGCGGTTAGAGATCTACGTGTTATGGGTAGAGCAACACAAGGTGTCCGATTAATTAATTTAAAAGAAAAAGACTCTATTGCTGCCGTTGCAAAAGTAATGCATGAAAAGGAAGTTGTACCAGATGAAAATGAAAATGGCACGAATATTGAAAATAACGATTCCGAAGAATAAACTAACACGAGTGAAAACTCTATTATAAATTAAATTACAATTACAAATGAAAACAATGAAACAAAATTTAGTATTTGCATTAATTTTGCTATTTAGCCTTTCTGCTTTTTCACAAAAAGACGAAATGAAAGCTGCAGGTAAAGCTATTAATAAAAGTAATTTTCCAGAAGCTTTAGCAAATCTTAAAAAAGTAGAAGGAATGCTTGATGGATTAGATGATAAAACTAGAGCAAAATTTTATTACTACAAAGCAAAAGCAGTAAGTGCAACTGGTAATATAGATGAATCTGCAAAAGCAATTCAAACATTAATGACTTTTGAAAAAGAAATAGGAAAGCCAAAGTACACTAAAGAAGTTAAACCTATCTTAGATAACTTAATTAAAAATCTTAGAGAAAAAGGTATTAAAGAGTATCAAGGCGGAAAATGGGCTTTAGCAAAAAATACCTTGGCAAAAGTATTTGAATTAAGTAGTGCAGATACGGTTTTCTTGCAATATGCAGGAGGAGCTGCTCTTAAAGATAAAGATTACGATTTAACAATCCAGCATTATAAAAAATTAATAGATATTGATTATAAAGGAATTGCTACAAATTACACAGCAGTTAACGTAAAAACAAAAGCACGTGAAAATTTAGGAAGTAAACTAAATATGGATGCTATGGTAAAATTAGGAAAATATACCGATCCGAAAGTAGAAAAAGTTGGTCCTGTAACAGGTTCTTTATACAATAATTTAGCAAATGCATATCTAGGAAAAAAAGAACTAGATAAAGCAAAAGAAATGGTAATTAAAGGTAGAGGTTATGATAAAAATAATATCAATCTAATTCTTACTCAAGCTAGTATTGAATACGAATTAGGAAATAAAACGAATTTTACTGATTTAATGAAAGAAGCTTTAGAACTTAAACCAAATGACCCAAGTTTATACTTTAATATTGGTGTAGTTTCTGCGGATCAAGGAAAAAATGATGAAGCCATTGCTGCATATGAAAAAGCTATTCAATTAAAACCAGATTATTCAGATGCTTGGTTAAATTTAGCTTATGCAAAAATTGGTGATGATGAAAAATTTATAAAAGAATTAGATGCTAATTCTAACGATTTTGATAAATACGATGAAATTCAAGCACAAAGAATGGATATGTTTAGAAATGCACTTCCAACTTTTGAAAAAGCAATAGAATTTAATAAAGATAAAATAGATATGTTGCGAACTATGATGACTATGTACGAACATTTAGAAATGTATGACAAGGTAAAAGAAATGAAAGCGAAAATTGATGCTGCTCAAGCAGAATAAATTTTGCTAAAAATACTAAAAAGGCAATAATTCACAGAATTATTGCCTTTTTATTTTATGAATAATAATTATGGTAATTTGTATTTTTTTAGTAGATTTACAGCTTAATTTTATATAAAATGGACGATAATTTTTCACCTAAAGTAAAAGACGTAATAGCTTATAGTAGAGAGGAAGCAATACGATTACGACACGATTTTATTGGAACAGAACATCTTGTTTTAGGTTTATTGCGAAGTAAAGAAGGAAAAGCAATTGAAATTTTAGAAACACTAGATATAGATTTTGATTTTCTTAGAAAAAAAATCGAAACACTTAGTCCTGCAAATCAAGATGTTAAACCTTTTATTTCTAAAAAATTGCATCTAACAAAACAAGCAGATAGAGCTATTAAAACAACTTTTTTAGAGGCAAAATTGTACAAAAGCAGTTCCGTAAATACAGCACATTTACTGTTGTGTATTTTACGAAATGATAACGATCCTACAACAAAATTATTACAAAAATTTAATGTAAATTATAACGAAGTTAAAGCAATATTTAATGAATTATTTATGGATTCGGAAGAAACAGAAATGGATGAAATTGATGGTTTAGGCAATTTTAAAGCTTCTAGCGAAGGTAGTTTTGAAGAAAGAAAAAATCCTTTTGAAAACACACCTAAAAAACCAGTGTTAAAATCAAAAAAATCAAAAACGCCAGTTTTAGATAATTTTGGTAGAGATTTAACTTTTTTAGCAGAAAATGATAAGCTAGATCCTGTTGTTGGTAGAAAAAATGAAATTGAACGAATTTCACAAATATTAAGCAGACGTAAAAAAAATAATCCGATTTTAATTGGTGAACCAGGTGTTGGTAAATCTGCAATTGCCGAAGGCTTAGCATTACGAATTATCCAAAGAAAAGTTTCTAGAATCCTATTCAATAAACGAATTGTAGCCTTAGATTTGGCAAGTTTAGTTGCAGGTACAAAATATCGTGGACAATTTGAGGAAAGAATGAAAGCTTTGATGAACGAATTAGAAAAAAATGACGATATTATTCTTTTTATTGATGAAATTCATACTATTGTTGGAGCAGGAGGAGCGACAGGCTCTTTAGATGCTAGTAATATGTTAAAACCAGCACTAGCTCGTGGTGAAATTCAATGTATTGGAGCAACAACTTTAGATGAATACAGACAAAATATCGAAAAAGATGGTGCTTTAGAACGTCGTTTTCAAAAAGTAATTGTCGAGCCAACATCTGTAGAGGAAACTATTCAAATTTTAAATAACATCAAAAATAAATACGAAGATCATCACAACGTAACATATACAGATGACGCTATTGAAGCTTGTGTAAAACTTACTAATAGGTATATGACTGACCGCTTTTTGCCAGATAAAGCTATCGATGCACTAGACGAAGCAGGTTCTAGAATTCATATAACAAATATTGTAGTTCCAAAACGTATTTTAGAATTAGAAAAAGAACTTGAGAATATAAAAAATGAAAAAATAGAAGTCGTTAAAAATCAAAAATACGAAGAAGCAGCTAAACTTCGTGATGATGAAAAGCGTGTGGAAAATGAATTACGTAAAGAACAACAACTTTGGGAGGAAAATTCTAAATTAAAACGAGAAACAGTTACCGAAGATAATGTTGCAGAGGTAATTTCTATGATGACAGGAATTCCTGTAAATAGAGTTGCCGAAGCAGAAACCAATAGATTAGCAGAATTACCTAGTTTAATAAAAGGAAAAGTAATTGGTCAAGATGAAGCTGTTAAAAAAGTAGTTAAAGCAATTCAACGAAATCGCGTTGGTTTAAAAGATCCAAATAAACCAATTGGTTCGTTTATCTTTTTGGGTTCAACAGGAGTTGGAAAAACACAACTAGCAAAAGTGCTTGCAACTGAATTATTTGATAATGCCGATGCGTTAATTCGTATTGATATGAGTGAATATATGGAAAAATTTGCAATTTCACGACTCGTAGGTGCTCCTCCAGGATATGTTGGTTATGAAGAAGGTGGTCAATTAACCGAAAAAGTTCGTCGTAAACCATATTCTGTTGTTTTATTAGATGAAATTGAAAAAGCACATCCTGATGTATTTAATATTTTACTTCAGATTTTAGATGATGGTTTTATAACCGATAGCCTTGGTAGAAAAATTGATTTCCGTAATACGATAATCATAATGACCTCCAATATCGGAGCAAGAAAATTAAAAGATTTTGGACAAGGTGTTGGGTTTAGTACAGCAACAAAAAAAGAACAATCCGATGAGTATGCGAAAAACATTCTTGAAAATGCTCTAAAAAAGAGTTTCGCACCTGAATTTTTAAATCGTATTGACGATGTAGTTATTTTTAATTCTTTAGAGAAAGAGGATATTCATAAAATTATTGACATTGAATTGGAAAAATTATTATATAGAATTAAAGATTTAGGATACACTTTAACGTTAACCGATAAAGCAAAAGATTTTATTGTGGATAAAGGATTTGATAAACAATATGGAGCAAGACCTTTAAAAAGAGCTATTCAAAAATACATTGAAGATGCTTTAGCAGAAGAAATTGTA
>CAYOWM010000161.1:0-4642 GCA_964407635.1 uncultured Flavobacteriaceae bacterium | reverse complement strand
GAATTGTTTTTTGCAAGGTTGAAGTTAAAATGTTTTTGAATAGCCTTAGCTATTGCAATATTTTAACAAAAAGATTGTGAAATTGAAGTAATAGAATGCGATTTTATAAAGTTAAATTGGTATTAACCCTAAAAAATCACCACTATACTATTTTTTAAAATATAAAAAATATAAAATCAATAGTTTAAATTATGTTTTAATTCTAAAACACTCCAATTTGAGGAAGTTTGAAAGTATCTTTATACTAATTTTATAAAAGTTGGTAAAAAGTTATCCCATTTGCTTGTGAATGTAAAATAATTAATCTAACTTTACAACAGATTTTATATACGACAATATCGCTTTAGCGAGACTGCGGATATAAAATCTGTTGCTAAAGTCCATTGACCCTTCCTAAATATATGTATCCAAAAAATAAAATTTCTTTATTGAATTGTTTTGATAATCCCCAACTTTTATAACTGACTCCATTTTACGGTTAAAAATATAAACAAAAAAACACGAATAGTACAATATACTATTCGTGTTTTTAAAAATTTAGCAGTTTAATATGAATTATGCCAAATTTTTATCTAAATTTTCTTTTAGAGCATTTAAAAATTCTTGTGTATTTAGATAATGTTTTCTTTCCATTTTATCTTTATGAATTAATAAAGCTAAATCTTTAGTCATTTTTCCGCTTTCAACAGTGTCGATACAAACTTGTTCTAATTTATGGCAAAAATCGATTAATTCTTGGTTGTTGTCTAATTTACCTCTATGTTCTAAACCTCTTGTCCAAGCAAAGATGGATGCTATGGGATTTGTAGAAGTTTCTTGTCCTTGTTGGTGTCTTCTATAATGACGTGTTACGGTTCCGTGAGCAGCTTCTGCTTCCATTGTTTTTCCGTCTGGAGTCATTAATACCGAAGTCATTAAACCTAACGAACCAAAACCTTGCGCAACGGTATCGCTTTGTACATCACCATCGTAATTTTTACAAGGCCAAACAAAACCTCCTTTCCATTTCATTGCACTTGCAACCATATCGTCAATTAAACGATGTTCGTAAGTAAGACCTGCTTTTGCAAATTTATCTTTAAATTCAGTATCAAAAACTTCTTGAAAAATGTCTTTAAACCTACCGTCATAAGCTTTTAAAATGGTATTTTTTGTAGATAAAAATAATGGCCAACCTTTTTTAAGTGCTTGATTCATACTAGAACGTGCAAATCCATAAATGGAAGACTCTATATTATACATTGCCATTGCTACTCCGTTTTCTTGAAATTGATATACTTCAAACGATTGTACATCACTTCCGTCTTCTGGCGTAAAGGTAATGGTTAATTTTCCTTTTCCTTTTGTTACAAAATCGGTTGCTTTATATTGATCACCAAAAGCATGACGACCTATACAGATTGGTTCTGTCCAACCTTGTACGTATCGTGGTACGTTTTTCATGATAATTGGTTCTCTAAAAATAGTTCCTCCAACAATATTACGAATAGTTCCGTTTGGCGAACGATACATTTTTTTCAAATCAAATTCTGTTACTCGAGCTTCGTCTGGTGTAATCGTTGCACATTTAATACCAACATTATACTTTTTTATTGCTTCCGCTGCATCTACAGTTACTTGATCATTAGTTTGATCTCTATATTCGATTCCTAAATCGAAATATTTAATATCTAAATCTAAATAAGGTAAAATTAGTTTGTCTTTAATGAATTTCCAGATAATTCTAGTCATTTCATCACCATCTAATTCTACTACAGGATTTTGTACTTTAATTTTTGCCATTGTTTTGTAATTTAATTGTGTTGCAAATATACAAAATAGATGTTCTTTTATCTGTACTATTTTAACAATAATTCAGCTAAATAGTATTTTTATAACAATAATTGCAATAAATTTTAGGAATACTGTAATTATATACAAATACAATAAAATTAGATTTAACCAAAACTATGCAGTAGCGTTTTCTATTTTTTACTAATCTTAAAAGTTTTAATTTTATCCTTTAATTTTATTTTAAGAAAATAGATTCCTGTTTCAAGGTTTTTTGTTTCAAAATTGATTACATTATTTTCAGAGCTAAATTCTTTTACTAACTGACCTGTTATGCTATATATTGAAATTTTAGCGATTCCTTTACTATTAGGAATTTCTATGGTAAATATATTTTCGGAAGGGTTTGGATAAATTTGTATATTTCTAAATTCTAAATCATCAACCGATGCTTGATTAACGGCAATGGATTCTATTTTAAAATCATCAAAAAAGAAACCTTGTCCTGTAGTAAAAGTATCGCTTACCAAACGAAATCTAAATAAAATATGTTCTCCTATATAACTGCTTAAGTCTATTTGTTCTTTTACCCAATCTGCTTGGTTTCCATCATACATTGGTTGGTTTGGAATACCTTGAGCTATTACACCATTTTTGGTATATTTTCCGCATTGTGGTTGCCATGAATTACCTAAATCTGTAGATATTTCAAACTGTACAAAATCGTATCCTGCTTCAATATCCCATTTTGCCCAAAAGGAAACGGTTGCCGTTGCTTTATTTGTCAAATCAATTGTATTTGCTAAGGTTATTGAAGAGTCTGTATTATTTTGATAAAATCCATATGGCGAATCTGCAATACACAAACTTGCTGAATAAAATGTTTCGGTTGTAGTATTCCAATTTGTTGTATTAAAATCGGTAGTTGAATTTCCTGTTAAAGAAAAATCGGTAGTTGGTGTACCAAAATATCTACTAATAATTTTCGAACTAGTATAAGAACCATTATTCACATCAATAGCATATTCTACTAAATCACCTGGTGCAATACTTGGATTTAAGTTTAATGATATCGATGCTGTTTGTTGTTCCGATAATTGCATTCCTGTAAAAGAAACAGCATTGCCTACTCCTACAATATTTGAGCTTATTGGTGTTATGGAAACGGTAAAATCACCAGGATTTTTTATACCTAATCGTTTTATATTAAAATTAATATTTGAGTTAATTGTTGTAATATAAGTACCATCATTAGCCGTTACTTTAGCGTAATTCGTTATTAAATGTGCTGCTGTTAAGTTGTGATATACCATACTTTTACACAACGGAATTATTTCATTTTGGTTTGGCCAAAAGGATGTTCCGATTTCTGGAGTCATGGCATAAATTTTATTTTTATTTGTGGTATCACCATACATCCAATCATCGGAATCTCCTGCTGCAGGATATAGTTCTGAGGAAATTTCATTAGTATAGCCATTTTCTGCAACCATTAAGGCAGAGATATCGGTAAATAATTGGTTTTCTGGTGTTGGTGTATTTGCAGCATATCCAAACGGAAACAACAACAAAGAGGAATAGGTATGGTTGTTAATTGCCATGGTAAAATCATTATTTTCACATAAATATTTTATAGCTTGATTTTCTGGTTCGGAAAAAGCATTTGTTCCTGGATAGGTTTCGCCATTTGGCCCTGACACACCAGATTCTCCCCAATGCCAACCATAATTTCGGTTATTATCTATACCAAAATTTCCACTTCCAAGTGGTCGTCTATTTTTACGCCAAAATCCTCCTCCATTAGGATTAGTGGTTTCATTATAACGATAGCCATCAGGATTTACAATTGGCACAAAAAATTGTTGTGTGTTGTTTACTAATTCTTGCACTTCAGTATTTGTGGCATAATTTTCTAACAAATACCACATATAAAAAATTAGTTGTTGCATTGCTGCTGGTTCACGTGCGTGATGAATTCCTGTAAATAATATTTTTGGCTCGTTTTCATCCACCGTTGGATTATCGGATATTTTTACCAAATAAATACTTCTGCCTTCGAAAGTTGTGTAGTTACCAATTGGTGCTTTTTGTGTTATTAAATTGGGATATAGGTTATGCATATCGTCTAATTCTTGTAACATTTGCGATAAGGTTAAAAAACCTCCCATAGTACCTAAATTAAAATTTTGTGGTGTTTCATAAGAACTTCCTGTAGAGCAAGGCGTAGGGTTTCTTACAGACATCTTTTCGTTTTTTAATTCGGAAATATGTTTTTTCATATCAGGAATTACAACGGTAACATCGTATCCTAATTTTTTTGCAATATTTAATTCTTTTTGTGAGAAAACAGATTCAATATATACATTTTTTTTATATATACCATGGTCTGCTGCTATTCCGTTATTTAACAGATTTTCAATATCGGCTTTATTGTTTATAAAAATTTGTGCTTTGCTGTAAATTTCGCTTTTTTGAGCAGATACTTGTAAAAATATTACAATTGTAATTAGAAACAGTTTTAATTTCATTTTTGTAGTTTTGTTTTTTAATATAACAACTAAGATTACGAATATACTACTTCAAAAAGGTAATAACTCGTAATTTTTCTAAATTATTTCTTAAAGTTTCTGCATTTTTTTTACGAATAGCAATTTTAAATTCACAATTCATTTGCATTTTTCTATCTAAAATAGAAGTATTCGTTTCTTTAAGCACACGAAGTACACGATCCATATCTTTGTATTCAAAGGAAATTTTAAATATTTCATTATTGGTTTTAGTTAGAATTTCGGCTTCCTCTAAAACCATTTTAGCACTTGTTTTATAGGCACTAACCAAACCTCCAACACCAAGTTTTGTACCTCCAAAATAA
>CAYOWM010000160.1:0-4644 GCA_964407635.1 uncultured Flavobacteriaceae bacterium | reverse complement strand
TGGCACTTAATTTTAAACGCATGATTTCGTGCTGTTTGTTTCGCTCAACAGAAATTACTTTAAATGAAATTTTATTTTTTGTCCTAAAATCATTTGCTATACTTTGTAATTGTGTATCGGTAGTTTTTGCTGTTATCACCGTATTATAACCGCCATATTCAGTCGAATTATTATTCTCTAAATTAATAAATTTTTTAGATATTGTAGCTATAGTTTTATTACTCTTGACTGTAAATGTTTTTTCATTTTCTACAAAAGAAAGTGTCATATTTTTTATTGGTTTATCACCATTTTGTGTAAATCTTTTATAAAACTTATTTTCACTTGGAAATTTGACTAAAAAATCCATACCAATAATTTCCTCATTTTCATTTCGCTTAACATTACTAAATTTAATTTTTGCAGGACTTTTTTCATGATTAAAAACTGTTTCAATACGCTTTAATTGTGTATTCGTACTTTTTGCCGTTATTTTAAATTCTTTTTTAAAAAAGTAATTTATAAATGAAATAGGATTGATATTTTTACCATTTTTAAGTATTTCGTAATGTAAATGTGGACTAGTAGATTTTCCTGAATTACCAATAGTTCCGATAATATCGCCACTTTTTACCGAATCGCCTTGATTAATTTCAATAAGATTAAGATGTTGGTATTTCGTTACGAAATCGTCTGCATGTTGAATTTCGATAAAATTACCCTTATCGGTATCAAATCCTGTTTTCGCTACGATTCCGTTAGCAGTTGCATAAACATCCATATCTTTATATGCCTGAATATCAACACCTTTATGAAATTTTCGTTCTTTCGTTATCGGATTTATACGAAATCCGTAATTTGAAATTCCTATAACGTTATCTAGAGCAACAGGATTTACAAAACCAGTAGTATTTAGTGCTTTTTGTATAAAAACCTCTTTGGTATTAAAGGCAAATAAAAACAATGCCATAAATGGAATAATTAGTACATACTTTAACTGATTGATTTTTTTTGAATTTGTTTTTTGTAACATAATAATGCGTTTTTTAATGAATGATTGATAAAAATTATTACTCAACGCAAACGGATATTTTTTAATACTTGTCTTTAAAAGCAAGTATTGGTATTCTTTTTTATTATATTTATTTACAGTATATTTATCTGCTATAAACTCTAAGTTTTCTTGTAACTTTTTCTTGTACAACCATACAAATGGATTAAACCAAAGTACCATTGTTAAAATATTTAGTAATAACAAATCATAGGTGTGTTTGTGACTTATATGTACTTTTTCGTGTACTATAATTTTACTTAATTCTTTTTCGGAAAACATTTTAGCATTATAAACAAGGTAATTAAAAATAGAAAATGGCGAAATTTCTTTTCTAATTTCTACAAAAATAATACGATTAGATTTTTGCTTATTTCCTTTTTTGATAAGCTGTACTAAAGAAAAAAATTCTACTACCAACTTTAAAAACACTACGAAAAATCCAATATAATAGACATACGAAAAAAGAGAAATCCAATTGAAATTTGCATCTACATTTTTCGGTATCGAAGGAATGTTTTCTGCCAACGAAATACTTTTAGGAATCGCAATTTTAGCATCTATACTTTGCGAAATAATTTGCTCTACATAAACAGGAACATAGATATTTGGCAAAATAATACTCGCAAGTATTCCTACAATAAAAAAAATACGAATGGTGTTAAAAAAAGTTTCTTTTTGTAAAAAAACTAGGTAAAAAATGTAAAAAAACACAAGTACTATTGAGGATTTTAATAAATATTCCATGTTTATTTTTTGTTTTCAATTAAACGAATAATTTCTTTTAACTCCTCCACACTTATTTTTTCTTCCTTTGCAAAAAAGGAAACTACATTTTTATACGAATCCTCAAAATAATTTGTAATGGTTTTTTGCATATAGGTTTTTCGATATTCTTCTTTTGAAATGGTTGGAAAATATTGATGCGTATTACCAAAAGCATTATGACTAACAAAACCTTTATCTTCCATCTTACGGATAGTTGTAGAAATAGTATTATAATGTGGTTTCGGACTTGGTAATTCTGCCACAACCTCTTTAACAAATGCTTTTTTTAGTTTCCACAAAACTTGCATTATTTCTTCTTCTTTATTAGTAAGTTTTTCCATTTTATTTGTTTTTTAAGAAACCCAAAGAAGTACAAAATATACTTCTAAGGGTTTACATCCGTTTACTTTGCAAACATATAACTATTTTTATAGTTATACAACTATTTTTATAGTTATTTTATTTATAAAACAAAATTAAGCTGTAAAAAAATATTTTTTTACAGCTTAATTACTTGCAAATAAATATATTACACTAATTTGAATATCTTTTTTTAGAAACTTGTGATTTATATATTTGCAGACTTCGGATTTTAGATTTATCCATTTTTTTGTATTCTTCCTCACTCATTTCTTTTCCATTTACGATATATTTGGATTCGTATTGTGTGTAATTATCGGCGTTTTTATTTTGCCCATTTGCAAATGAATTGCTATTATTTTGCATAGATTTCATCATTTTTTTTAGCATATCATCATTTCCGAAAGGATCACTATCGTTAAAAAAAGAACTAAAAAACGGATCGTTAGCAATAGCACTTCTACTATTAAATTGTTTTAACATTTGCATTTGCTGTTGCATCATTTTTTGAATTTGAGCCATTTCATCATCCTCAGAAATAGTATTTCCGAAAGTAAAAACATCTTGATTTTCATCGGTAATACTAATAAAATCGTCTTTAATTTTTATGGTAATCGGATAAATTCCGTTTGCATTATTACCTGAATACTCTTGTGTGTTTCCGTTTTTAGAAACCGTAATGTCAATATTTGTAATAAAATTTTCACTGTTTCGCTTTACATTTGAAAAAAGCACATCGGTTTTTTCTTTTTTTAAGTCTTCCATAATCTTTAAAAAATCAGAATCGCTAGTTTCCTTAGTAATGCGTATTGTTTTGGCATTTTCTAAATTAATATAGTTGTGCTGTGCCGTTGAAACAGGATTTACCATAGCTATTTTTGGTAATTCATAGGTTTCTACTGGATTCTTATCGGAATTATTTTTTGTAAAATAAAACGCAGATACTAACAACAAAACTACAACAGGAATTATATATACTATTTTTTTCATGTTACTATTATTTAAAATTCGTAATTTTTACGACAAATTTAATACCAATACACCTTATGTCAGTGTTAAAATATTCTAAAAAATTACTTTATATTTGCCAAAAATTAGAAAGAAAATGGAAAGTGTATTTTATATCATAGCAGGATTTATATTATTAGTTGTTGGTGGAGATTTTTTAGTAAAATCCTCGGTTGGTTTATCGTTTAAATTCAAATTATCTAAATTAATTATTGGTATGACTGTGGTTTCTTTTGCAACTTCAGCTCCTGAATTATTAGTTAGTTTACAAGCTGCTTTAGATGGATCGGCAGATTTAGCCTTGGGTAATGTCATTGGCTCAAACATTGCAAATATTGCTTTAGTATTGGGTTTAACTGCCATGATCGCTCCTATAGTAGTGGATAAAAGTTTTTACACTATAAATTGGCCTGGAATGTTACTTTTTTCAGGGTTTTTATATTTCTTTTTAAAAAATGATTTGCTTTTAAGCAGAATAGAAGGTGCTATCCTATTTATTGCTTTAATTATTTTTATTGCATTTATGATTCATAATGCAAGAAAAAGTAGTAAAAATGATGAAATAACCGATTTAGACGACGAAATTGACGGAAATCTAGAACAAGCTGGTTACGGAAAAATATTCATTTGGTTAGTGATTGGTGCTGCTGCTTTGTATTTTGGCTCGGAATTTTTAGTTACAGGTGCTAAAAATATTGCCGAAAGCTTAGGTATTAGCAAAGGAGTTATTGGTCTTTCGGTAGTAGCAATTGGTACGAGTGTGCCAGAATTAGCAGCTTCTATTATTGCAGCATTAAAAGGTGAAAAAGCAATTTCCTTAGGTAATTTAATTGGTTCTAATATTTTTAATATTGGTTCTGTTTTAGGTTTAACAGCAATGATTTCGCCTTTAAAAGTAGAGCCTAAAATGCTAGAAAACGATATTTTTTGGATGATTGGTGTCGCTTTTATTTTAGTACCACTAACGATATTACCAAAGAAAAACATATTTTCTAGATACAAAGGTTTTTTATTGGTTGCTGGATATGTTTTATTTATGTACTTTTTATTTGTACGATAGAAATCCTTATACCTTAAACAAATTCCGCTTTAAAAACAATTGCAAAATATTTTTTTATTTTTTGCTTAACCTCGTCTTTAGGTATCTTTTTTTCTAGTTCAATTTCTAAAGAAGTTACTGCTTTTCCACGAATACCACAAGGAATTATATGATCAAAATAACCAATATCGGTACTGACATTTAAAGCAAAACCATGCATGGTAACCCAACGAGAAGTACGCACACCTAAAGCACAAATTTTTCTAGCAAAAGGTGTTCCGACATCCAACCATACACCAGTTTCGCCTTCACTTCGCTCACCTTTTAAACCATAATCTGCAATTGTACGAATGATAACCTCTTCTAAATTTCGCATAAATTTATGAATATCGGTAAAAAAATTATCTAAATCTAAAATAGGATAACCAACAATTTGTCC
>CAYOWM010000159.1:0-4649 GCA_964407635.1 uncultured Flavobacteriaceae bacterium | reverse complement strand
GTGTTATTTTGAGAAAAACCAAATAAGGATAACAACAGTATTAACAAAAAAAAGAATTTATTCATAGTATTTTTTAAAAATATTGAGATAATCGGTTTTCAAATATAGCAATATTAATAGTATAAACTAGAGCATAAAAATAGAATCAACTAATATACATCCAAACTCCTTGCTTTTTAGTTATTTGAATGTATGTATGTTTTATACTTCTGTTTTTTTCTTTTTCTAAATTTGGATCGTCTTGTAAAATATAACTAGCAGCATCTCGTGCTAATTTCAGAATTTTATTATCTTTAACAATATCGGCAATTTTAAGATTTAAAATACCACTTTGCTGTGTTCCCATTAAATTTCCTGGTCCACGAAGTTTCAAATCAACTTCGGCAATTTTAAAACCATCATTGGTTTCTGTCATGGTTTTTAAACGAAGTTTTGCCTCTGGTGATAGTTTAAAACTAGACATTAAAATACAATAGCTTTGGTCTGCTCCTCGCCCAACACGACCTCGTAATTGGTGCAATTGCGATAAACCAAAACGCTCGGCACTTTCAATAACCATTACACTTGCATTCGGAACGTTTACACCAACTTCAATAACCGTAGTTGCTACCATTATATGTGTTTCACCTTTTATAAACCGATTCATTTCAAATTCTTTGGCTTCTGGTTTCATTTTACCATGCACAATGCTTATTTGATATTTCGGAATGGGAAATTCTCGTGAAATACTTTCGTAACCATCCATCAAATCTTTATAATCCATTGCTTCGGATTCTTGAATTAAAGGATATACAACATATACTTGTCTGCCTTTAGCAATTTCATCTTTCATAAATTTAAAAACTGCCAATCTATTCTTATCGTATTTATGAAGTGTTTGTATTTCCTTTCTGCCAGGAGGTAATTCGTCAATTACCGAAATATCCAAATCGCCATACAAACTCATTTGTAAAGTTCTAGGAATTGGTGTTGCTGTCATCACCAAAATATGTGGTGGAAAAGTATTTTTTATCCACATTTTGGCTCGTTGTTTTACACCAAAACGGTGTTGCTCGTCAATAATTGCCAAGCCTAAATTTTTAAAAATAACTTTATCCTCTAAAATAGCATGTGTTCCGATAAGGATTTGCAATTCACCAGATTCTAATTGCTCATGAATAATGCGTCTTTCTTTAGTTTTAGAGCTTCCTTGTAAAATAGAAACCGTGATATTGGTATTTTGTAACAATTCCGTTATTGACTCATAATGTTGTGTAGCAAGTATGGAAGTTGGTGCTATTAATGTTGCTTGAAAACCATTATCTAAAGCTATTAACATCGTCAGTAACGCAACTATTGTTTTACCAGAGCCAACATCTCCTTGCAATAAACGATTCATTTGAGCACCAGTATTAACATCTTTTCGTATTTCTTTAACTACGCGTTTTTGTGCATTAGTTAAGGTAAACGGAAGGTTATTTGTATAAAAATCAGTAAAATAATCACCTATTTTTTCAAATTTAAATCCTTTAATTTTAGTTTTATGTAGGATTTTTTTTCGTAAAAGTTGCATCTGAATATAAAAAAGTTCTTCAAATTTTAATCTAAATTGAGCCTTACTTAAATCTGCTTGACTTTTAGGAAAATGAATCGAAAACATTGCCTCATCTTTACTGTATAATGCTAATTTTTCGCAAATATCTTTGGATAAAGTTTCCGAAAACTTCCCTTTAATAGTCAAAAAAAGTTCTTGCATCATTTTTGAAATAACACGATTGCTAACACCTCTTTTAGTTAACATTTCGGTAGATGGATAAACTGCTTGCATTGCTGTTCGCAAGTTTTTTTTATATTCTGTAACCAATTCTAATTCAGGATGTGAAATAGTAAATTTTCTGTTAAAAACAGAAGTTTTTCCGTAAGCAACATACGGAACATTAATTTTTAAATTATCTTTAATCCATTTTATACCTCTAAACCAAACTAATTCAATATTACCTACATCATCGGTAAATGTAGCTACAAGTCTGCTACCTCTTTTTTGTTTTACTTCTTTTAAGTGAATTATTTTTCCTATAATTTGCACCTCTGTATCTATTGCATGTAGCTGGTTTGTTTTATAAAATTGCGTTCTATCTACATATCGATATGGAAATAAATTTGCCAAATCACCATAGGTTTTAATACCTAATTCTTTCTGAAGGATTTCTGCTCTAGCAGAACCAACTCCTTTTAAATATGTTATTGGTGTTTGTAACAAATCGTTTTAATTTAAAACACGAATGTAACCAAAAAAACAGACACATTTTATCTATTTCATCAAAAAATGACCTTATTTTTGTAAAAAATAACTATTATGCAATTCGTTTTCGCTACAAACAATCCAAATAAATTAAAAGAAGTACAAGAATTACTGCCAAATTCTATTAAACTATTAAGTCTAAAAGATATTAATTGCTTTGAGGAAATAGCCGAAACAGGGAAAACACTACAAGAAAACGCCTTAATAAAAGCAAAATACATATACGAAAAATATGGTTACAACTGTTTTTCAGACGATACAGGGTTGGAAGTAGAAATTTTAAATAACGAACCTGGCGTCTATTCTGCAAGATATGCAGGAGAAACTGCAAATTCAGAAAATAATATGCAAAAATTGCTGCATAATTTAAAAAGTAAAACAAATCGAAATGCTCAATTTAGGACTTCCATTGCTTTAATTATCAAAGGAAAAGAATATCTTTTTGAAGGTGTTTGTAAAGGTGAAATACTCACAAAAAAACAAGGCGAAAAAGGGTTTGGATACGATCCTATTTTTAAACCAAAAGGATTTTCAAAATCTTTTGCCGAAATGAATTCTCTTGAAAAAGGAGCAATTAGTCACAGAGGAAAAGCACTAGAAAAATTAATTACTTTTCTGTTAAATAAAATAGATTAAAACTATCCTTCCTCTTTATAATGTTCCGTTTCTTTTTTTACTTTTCCTTTATTAATGATTTTTTGATTTTCATAGCAATTTAATATCGCATCGACAATTTGCAAATCACTAGCTTTTTTAATAAATCGTCTTGAATAATGGCAATCGCTTAGCATTTGATTTAATTCTTTTCTGCTCATTTGCAAATATTCTAACATTACTTCGCGATTAAATTTAGACTCCATTATTTCTCGCAATTTATCATCTTTGCGTAATTGTTTTAATTTTTTTAATTCTCTAGGTTTTTTTCCTAATTTTTGGTACCAAAAATCTATCGGACTAAAAACTGCAGCTAAAGCAGAATTGTAATTTCTTGGTCTTGGTGTACCAGTTTCATAAGTTTGTGGCAAACCATTAATATGTACACGAGTTGGTGGCGATTCAGGCACACCTTTTGCATCTACAGCTAAAACACCAATTAATTTATGTGTTTTCACTTCAACGGTTTCAATCTGTACAATTCTATCGTGTATGGCAATTTCCAAATCCTCATTTTGCAACAAATCATTCGTTACAATTAATTTTACGGATTCATAACCAATATACGAAATATAAATTTCATCGCCTTTTTTTGCTGTAATTTCAAATCTACCATATCGATTTGTGGTAGTTCCCATAACTGTGGTTAAGTTTAAAACATGTGCACTTTTTAAAGGAAAACGTGTTTTTACATCTAAAACCTTTCCTTTTAATTTTGTTGGCATACTTTCCTTTTCCTGTGAAAATCCTGTAAAAGAAACCGCAAATACTAAAACAAAAATAATATTTCTAATCATACAGCAATATTACTACAAATTACAAAAATAACCTGTTAAAAAAAATGTAAATTATAAAACTCATATATTCAATTTTAAAATTAGAAATTTTTTCGTTACAAAAAGATAAAATGCGGCTAGTATTGATCTAACCCAACTTTAAACTTAACAAATTTTGAGCATTTTTAATTATAGTAAATAGTTTGGCTTTACAATAGAAAATGTGTGCATTTTTCGGATTAAATTTACTTATACATTTTGATATTACTAAAAAATTCCAAAAATATTTTGATATTCGCAATTTAGAAAGTCGTTTTTACGGAATTAAAAATTTTATAGCAATAAGACATTTTTCACTTTTAAAACTCCTCATTTTTTTGTAATTTCGCAAAAATTTAAAATTCTTATTTATGGCATTTGATATCGAAATGATTAAAGGAGTGTATCGCAGAATGAAAAAAAATGTAGATACTGCTCGTGAAGTTGTTGGGAAACCATTAACCTTAGCAGAAAAAATATTATACAACCACCTTTGGGAAGGCACACCAAAAAAAGCATACCAAAGAGGTAAAGATTATGTAGATTTTGCTCCTGATCGCATCGCATGTCAAGATGCAACTGCACAAATGGCTTTACTACAATTTATGCAAGCAGGTAAAAAAGAAGTAGCAGTACCAACAACGGTACATTGCGACCACTTAATTCAAGCACGCATAGGTGCCGACAAAGATTTACAGGAAGCTATTAACAAAAACAACGAAGTATATAATTTCTTAGAATCGGTTTCCAATAAATATGGTATCGGTTTCTGGAAACCCGGTGCCGGTATTATTCACCAAGTTGTGTTAGAAAATTACGCATTTCCCGGTGGTATGATGATTGGTACCGACTCGCACACCGTAAATGCAGGCGGATTGGGAATGATTGCCGTAGGAGTA
>CAYOWM010000158.1:0-4679 GCA_964407635.1 uncultured Flavobacteriaceae bacterium | reverse complement strand
CCGTAATTTTCTAACTCTTTTAATATTGGTTCGTAAACTTCTTTTGTAATTGGTATTTGAACGCCAGGTGTTTTTATTTCGCCATTTAAAATTTTAAGTGTTGCAATGGCAACAGGTAAACCAACTGTTTTAGCCATTGCAGTATAGGTTTGGTCATCGCCAAGAATACGCATATACGAATTTATCTGACGCTTTTCACCTTGGTATTCGTAACCAAATTTGTGCATCATTACAATCATATCTTTATCCTCCTCTTTTAAAGTCCATTTATCCATTAATATTTTTTGTAAACATTGTGCAGGAGTTGCATCTTTAATGCCTATTTTTTTATCAGGATTAAAAATGTCTAGTTCTAAAAGTTTATCCCAAATAATATCATCTTGTTCTATTTTTAAATTATGTCTAAGTTTTAATTCAACCGAATCGTGTGGTCTATAAGCAAGAAACGAATTGGTAAAATCACGATAGCTCATATTTTCAGTATCTTCCATAGCATAGGTGTCGTCCGTCATACCAAGTTGTACAAAAACATTCCACGCTCTAGAGTAACCAACACGTCGTATTGTACCTCTATATAAGGTAAGGATATCCTCTAAACCATAAACTTTTCGGTATTTTAAGGAATCTCTGTTTGCAAGACCTTCAAATTTTCCGTATTCTTTTAAATCTAATATTTCGGTACGTCTAAATAGTTTGTGATATGGAATATATTTGTATTTTCCTTCTTGAATAAATTTAGCAGCACTACCTTGACCAGCAACTACAACATTTCTCGGATTCCATGTAAACTTATAATTCCATAAATTATCATCCGATTCAGGAGCTACTAATCCTCCAGTAAAGGATTCGAATAATAATAATTTTGCACCATTATCACGAATTCGGTCAATGATTTGCATAGCACTCATATGATCAATACCAGGATCTAAACCAATTTCATTCATAAAAACAAGATTGTTTTTTACGACATCCTCTTGTAATTCTTGCATTTCTTTTGATATGTACGAAGCAGTTACTAAACTTTTTTTATAGCTTACACAATCCTTTGCAACCTCTAAATGAAATCTAGCAGGAAGCATAGAAATTACAATATTTGAATTTTGAATAGCATCTTTTCGTTGTGTTTCGTTAAAGATATCCAATTCAATAACTTTTGCATTTTTATGGTTATTGGCAAGTTTTTTTGCCGATGCTATTTGTTTATCTGCAATGACTAATTGTAAATTTTCCGATTCGGATTTATCTAATAAATATTTTATTAAAGATGATGCAGAACGACCTGCTCCTATGATTAAAATGGTTCTCATATTTTAAAATAAATTTTGGATTTCAAAAATACAATTTTGATTTTTATTTTTAGTATAAAATTAATTAAATATAGTATGTTTGCAAAATAATTCTAATTCATTAAACCAATGAAAATTAATTTAGGAATTACTGCTATTTTGGGTTTTTTAGCCATTGTGTTAGGTGCTTTTGGTGCACATGCTTTAAAAAGTAAAATTGGTTTAGACCAATTAAAGGTTTTTGAAACAGGTGTTAGGTATCAAATGTATCATGTATTCGTGCTTTTATTTGTAAATACATATGCAGGTTTTTCACAAAAGATTAAAAATAGAATTAGTATTTTGTTTTTTATCGGAATTTTACTTTTTTCAGGTTCGCTTTATTGTCTTTCGACAGAAATTATTGCTACAAAGCTAATAGGTCCTATCACACCTCTTGGAGGATTATTTTTTATTATAGGATGGCTTATGTTAGCTTTTCAATTTTTTAAAAAACAGACTACTTCTTAAAAAAAGATATTAACAAATATAGTTAATAAAATAATTTAAAAATTAATTCGTTATACAACTTATAACGTAAATTTGATATTATAAAATAACATTACTCAATATATTATGCAAACCAAATATGATAGTGCGAAAACTACTTCGCTAGAGAATTATGGTATTACGAATGATAATATCCATTGGAATCTCTCACCAGAAAAATTAGTGCAAATTTGCTTAGATAAAAATCTAGGAAGTTTAGCAAGTTCAGGAGCTTTAGCTGTTAATACAGGTAAATTTACAGGTAGGTCGCCAAAAGATAGATTTATTGTAAAAGACGAAATTTCAGCAGACCGTGTTTGGTGGGACGGAAACATAAACCAACCTTTTGACGAAGCTAAATTTGATGCATTGTACAATAAAGTTGTAGCCTATTTATCTACAAAAGAGCTGTATGCAAGAGATGCTTTTGCTGTTGCTGATAAAACATACCAAGTTCCATTACGTGTAGTAACCGAATTACCTTGGGTTAGTTTGTTTGCATATAATATGTTTATTAGACCAAAAAAAGAGGAATTAGAAAATTTTTCACCAGAATGGATAGTATTACAAGCACCTTCCTTTATGGCTGTGCCAGATAGAGATGGCACAAGACAAGAAAATTTTACTATCCTTAGTTTTAAACGAAAAGTAGTACTTATTGGTGGTTCTGGTTATACAGGTGAAGTAAAAAAAGGAATTTTTTCTGCTTTGAATTTTACTTTACCAGTTTTTGAAAAAACATTTCCTATGCATTGTTCTGCAAATCAAGGAGAAAAAGGCGATACAGCAATATTTTTCGGTTTGTCAGGAACAGGAAAAACAACCTTATCCGCAGATAAGAATAGAAAATTAATCGGTGATGACGAGCATGGTTGGACTCCAGATAATAAAATATTTAATATTGAAGGAGGATGTTATGCAAAAGTAATTGATTTATCTGCCGAAAAAGAACCAGAAATATTCGGAGCAATTAAAAAAGGTGCATTATTAGAAAATATAATTTTTAAAAAAGATACAAATGAAGTAGATTTTGAAGATGTTTCTATAACACAAAATACACGAGTGAGTTATCCAATACATCATATCGAAAACATAAAAGTACCATCTATTGGTGAAAACCCTAAAAACATTTTCTTTTTAACAGCAGACGCTTTTGGTGTTTTACCTCCGATTTCTAAACTGACACCAGGTCAAGCAGCATACCATTTTATTTCAGGATATACTGCAAAAGTTGCTGGTACGGAAGAAGGAGTTAACGAACCATTACCTTCTTTTTCTGCTTGTTTTGGTGCACCATTTATGCCATTGCATCCTACAAAATATGCCGAAATGCTTTCTGCAAAAATGAAAGAAACAAATGTAAATGTTTGGTTGGTAAATACAGGTTGGACTGGTGGTCCTTACGGAATTGGTAATCGAATGAAATTAAAATATACTCGTGCAATGATTAATGCTGCTTTAGATGGTAAATTAAATAATGTTGAATATGTAAACCATCCTATTTTTAAGTTAGCAATGCCAACATCTTGCGAAAATGTACCTACTGAAGTGTTAAATCCTAAAGATACTTGGTCTGATAAAGAAGCGTATGATGCAAAGGCAAGCGAATTAGCAAAAGCTTTTCAC
Organism: uncultured Flavobacteriaceae bacterium; assembly: GCA_964407635.1. Taxonomy (GTDB): domain Bacteria; phylum Bacteroidota; class Bacteroidia; order Flavobacteriales; family Flavobacteriaceae; genus S010-17. The sequence continues at coordinate 1,239 of CAYOWM010000158.1, read as the reverse complement.
AAAAATTTTGAAACTTTTAAAGATTTAGCGAATGCAGAAATTTTAAATGGTGCTCCAATTCAATAAATAAATTTTGAAAATTATTTCTAAAACTGTCTAAAAATATTTTGATTCTGAAAAAGAACGATGTATTTTTAGACAGTTTTTGTTTTTTAATACTAATAAATTGAAAAAAAAACGAAACATAACCGTTGCTGGAGTTCCAGAACATTTTAATTTACCTTGGCATTTAGCAATAGAAAGCGGTGCGTTTCAAAAAAAAGGAATTCATTTAATTTGGAAAGATTACCATGGCGGAACAGGTGCAATGTGTAAGGCATTACAAAATAAAGAAACCGATGTAGCCTTACTTTTAACCGAAGGTGCAGTGAAAGATATTATAAATTCTAAACATAGTAAAATTGTTAAGATATATGTAAAATCACCATTACTCTGGGGAATTCATGTAGGGAAAAATTCTACAATTAATACAATTAGCGATTTGGAAAATGCTAAAATAGCCATTAGTAGATTTGGTTCTGGTTCGCATTTAATGGCAAAAATAAATGCCTTTAATAATAATTTTAATCCAGATAATTTAGAATACGAAATTATCAAAAATTTAGATGGTGGAATTGCATATATTTCCAGTAATGAAAATGCGTATTTTTTATGGGAGCATTTCACCACAAAACCTTTTGTACTAAATAATACCGTAAAACGAATTGCTACTATTCAAACACCTTGGTCTTGTTTTGTTATGGCTGTTAGAAATGACGTTTTATTGGATAATTCAAAGGCTATAAAAACGATAATCAAAATAATCAACAAACAAATTAAAGAGATTGAAAAGAATAAATTTTCAACTAAAACCATAAAATTATTTTCTGAAAGGTATAATTTACGAGAAAGCGATATTAAAGAATGGCTTTCTTTAACAAAATGGGATAGCAAAAAAGGAATTTCAGCTAAAAAGCAACAAAAATTACTTAAGAAATTAGCAAAATTTGAAGTGATTTCTAAGGGGAAAGATACAGCATCTGTATTTTTAAATTTGTAAAAATAACAGCAAGGTTACCAATCCGTTTATTTTGTTTATTTTTGCAATATGGCAAGAAAAAAAAAGAAAAATTATTTCTTTGAAAACATAGAAGTAATCGATGCAGGAGCTAGAGGTAAAAGCGTAGCAAAAACCGACGAAGGTCAAGTAATATTCTTAACTAATGCAATTCCTGGTGATATTGTAGATATAGAAACTGG
>CAYOWM010000157.1:0-4687 GCA_964407635.1 uncultured Flavobacteriaceae bacterium | reverse complement strand
AATAAAATAACAAAAGATATGCTTGATAATGAATAGACTTTACAAGAAATATTGAGTAAATCAACAAGACTTATTAACAAAACGGATTTAATTAAATTTGAAACAGAACTTGAAAAAAAGATTAAATCTAAGAAAATAACATTTCTTGAAGTTTCTAAAAAGAATAATAAATACAAAATAATTGAAATACCAATATGGTGGTAATAAAAAAAAATGCCTAACAAAAAATATACGTAATTGCGGTTTTGTGCTAAATTCAAAGTTTGCACCTTTGAACAAAGTTTAGTGCTAAACCAAAAAATAAGTGCTTAAAAATCCGCAACTACGCATATTCAAACCGTTGTGTTTAATGCGAAAAATGAACATTTATGAAAAAAACAAACTTTCTTTATTGAATTGTTTTTATAATGGACTCGTTTTTTGGCTTAAACTCGCAATAACTGGTTAGTTAATGAGTAACTTACAACTGCAAAGACAAGCTAAATACAAATTGTTCTGGTTTGGCATTAAATTCGTAAATAAAACCATCAGAAGCGACATTTTCTTCTAAAGTTACAATATTTTCAGAAATACCTCTTTCATAACGTGCATCCAATCTTATTTGTTTACCAAGTTGTAAAGCTATTCCGATTTGTGCATTTACGGCTAATTCGTTTTTAATATCTATTTTATCAATTTCTACGTCTTTAAGGTCAGATGTTAACGTATATTGCAAGGATGGTCCAAGAAAGATGCTTATTGGTTTTATAATAGTAAAACCATACAATACTGGTACTTCAATTTTTGTTTGGTTAAATTCCGAATCGTTATAATTTGTTTTAGACAACGAATACACCACTTCTGGTCGCACATACATATCATTAAAATTTATCTGAAAAAATAAACCTGCATGATATCCTGTTTTTTTCTTACTTTTAATGGTTTCCGAAATTCCTGAAAATCCTCCTGAAACATTCAAATCATCGGTTGAACCATAATTTGCACCAATAACGACACCAAAATCAAAGGTATCTAAATCTTGAGCATTGGCAATGAATAAACTAAAAATTGCGACTACTAAAAATATTTTTTTCATTGTATCTTATTTTCTTGTTAAAACTTTTTGCACTGCTTTTACGATTGCGACATCGTTTAAGCCATATTTTTCTAATAATTGTTCTGGTGTTCCTGATTCACCAAAAGTATCTTGTGTTGCTACAAACTCTTGCGGAAATGGTGTGTTTTCGGATAATACTCTTGCTACACTTTCACCTAAACCACCTAAATAACTATGTTCCTCACAGGTAACTACACAACCAGTTTTTGCAACGGATTTTAAAATTGCTTCGTTATCTAAAGGCTTTATTGTGTGTATGTTAATTACTTCCGCTTCCACTCCTTGTTCGTGTAATTTTTCAGCAGCTTGTAAGGCTTCCCATACTAAATGACCTGTTGCTATGATAGTAACGTCTTTTCCTTCCGTTAATTGTATCGCTTTACCAATTTCAAATTTTTGATTCTCTGGAGTAAAATTTGGTACTTTTGGTCTACCAAATCGTAAATACACAGGTCCAACATAATCGGCAATTGCTAATGTTGCTGCTTTGGTTTGGTTATAATCGCAAGTGTTTATTACAACCATTCCTGGAAGCATTTTCATCATTCCGATATCCTCTAAAGTTTGGTGTGTTGCACCATCTTCACCCAAGGTTAAACCAGAATGCGAAGCACAAATTTTTACATTTTTATCTGAATATGCTATGGATTGTCGGATTTGATCATACACTCTTGCTGTTGAAAAATTTGCAAAAGTTCCTGTAAACGGAATTTTTCCACCAATTGTCATTCCTGCTGCAATTCCCATCATATTTGCTTCGGCAATACCTATTTGAAAGAATCTATCTGGATTTTGTTTTTTAAAATCACCCATTTTTAACGAGCCTATTAAATCTGCACATAATGCAACCACGTTTTTATTGGTTTTACCTAATTCTGTTAAGGCATCGCCAAAACCAGAACGTGTATCTATTTTTTCTGTAAATGTATATTTTTTCATGATAAATATTTAATAGGTGTATTTGTAGCAAAAATAAGATAGTTATCTTAAAAAACAACTTAAAACTTTAGTATTTCTTTATAGAACTTATGAACAGGAAAACCGACAATATTATGGTAACTTCCTTTTATCTTTTTTATCGCAATTAATCCTATCCATTCTTGAATTCCGTAACTTCCTGCCTTATCTAGTGGTTGGTATTTTTCCACGTAATAATTAATTTCGTCATCGGTTAATTTATTAAAAATCACTTTAGTAACATCGTTAAATACCACTTGTTTGTTTTTTGATTTTAAACAAATAGAAGTAATTACCTTGTGTTTATTATTAGATAATTGTTTTAGCATTTGCTTTGCCTCTTGCAAATTTTTTGGTTTCTCTAAAGGCTTCCCTTTAAACCAAACGATAGTATCGGAAGTAATTAAAATATCATTTTCTTTTAAATTTGTAAAAACACTTGCTTTTAGTTCTGCCAAGTAGTCGGTAATTTCTTTTCCTTTTAAATTTTCGGAATAATTTTCTGCAATTTCACGAGTTTCGATAACAAACGGAATGTTTAATTCCTTTAACATTTGCTGCCTTCTAGGTGATTTTGACGCTAAAATAATATTTTTATTTTTTAATTTTTCTAAGAATAACATAAGGAACTGGTTAAGATAAAATAAATAGACTAAAAACACCTAAAACCATAACAATTTTAAGAAAATTACTGCTAAAAGTAAGGGATTTATTTTGAATGACTAGCATCAAATAAAGTAAAGGTAAAACAACAGCTACAAGTAAATAAATACTAAAATAGATTTGGTAAAAAGAAAAATAATACATCCAAAAGCTTAAAAAAAGTAGAATACATACTAAAATTACTTTTACAATATAAATACTTTTATTTTTACCAAAAATAATTGCTAATGTTTTCATTTTTAAAATCTTATCTCCTTTTATATCTTGAACATCTTTAATTATTTCTCGTGCAAAATTTAACAAAAAGGCAAAGAGAAAATAAAAATATAAAATGGTAAAATAACCAGTATCTTTAAATTCTAAGAAACCTAAAAATAAGATTGGAAATGCCGTTAAAAATGAAACGATTATATTTCCGATAAGGAATTTCTTTTTAAAATAACTAGAATACACGTATAATAACGCAATTGTAACAGGATATATCCAAAAATACGTTTTTCTGTTCGCTAATATACTTAGAAATACACCAAATACTAATCCTAAAAAAGCAAGGATATAATAGATAATATATGCCTTTTTTTTACTAATAATAACCGCAACTATTTGCTTATTTGGTTTATTTATCGCATCGGTTTTTATATCAAAAATATCATTTATAATATTACCAGAACCTGCTACCAATACAATGGAAAGCACAAATAAAAAGAATTGGAAATCCGATAAATTATGCTCCATTTTACTGATTAACAAATACTTAAACAAAAATAGTGTAAAAGATATGATAATCAAGTTTTTATATCGTATTAATTTAAAAAAATACATCTATTTAAGAAAAATTCTTTTTTACTCGTGCTAAATCTCTTTTGGTATCTCGCTCTTTCATTACATTTCGTTTATCGTGTAGTTTTTTACCACGAGCAAGAGCGATTTCTAATTTTGCTAAACCGTTTTCATTTAAAAACAATTTTAACGGAATAATAGTTAAACCAGAATTTTTTACATCTTTTTCTAGTTTTTTTAATTCTCTTTTATTTAAAAGTAATTTTCTAGTGCTTTTTGGTTTGTGGTTGTAGCTTGTTCCGTAAGTATATTCCTCAATATACATATTAACGACAAATAATTCGCCAAAATCATTAAATTCGCAAAAACTTTCCGTAATTCGTGCTTTGCTTTGTCTAATGGATTTTATTTCTGTTCCTGTTAAGACAATTCCTGCAGTATATCGTTTTAAAAGTTCGTATTCAAAACGTGCTTTTTTATTTACAATGTTAATATTTGGTTGCATAAAGGCAAAAATACAGAAAAATTATTATCGAAGTAGTTAATATTGCCACTAATATTCTACTTTTGCCAAATATTTTAATTTATGATATTAACCGATACACACACACATCTTTACGCCGAACAGTTTGATACAGACCGAAAAGAAGCTATCCAACGAGCAATGGATTTAGGAATTTCTCGTTTTTTTATACCTGCAATTGATTCTGAAACTACGGAAAGTATGTTTGCTTTAGAAAAAGATTTTCCGAATACTATTTTTTTGATGATGGGTTTGCATCCAACACATGTAAAAGAAAATTTTAAAGAGGAACTAGCACACGTAAAAAATTGGTTAGACAAGCGAAATTTTTACGCTGTTGGCGAAATAGGAATGGATTTATATTGGGACAAGTCCTTTATACAACAGCAACAAGACGCTTTTAAACTGCAAATTGAATGGGCAAAAGAAAAAAATTTACCAATAGTAATTCATTGCAGAGAGGCTTTTAACGAAGTTTTTGAAGTACTAAACGACTGTAAAGATGAGAATCTTTTTGGTATTTTTCATTGTTTTACAGGAAATTTAGAACAGGCAAAAACTGCAATTTCGTATAATATGAAACTTGGCATTGGTGGTGTTGCAACTTTTAAAAATGGTAAAATAGACAAGTTTTTATATCAAATACCATTAAAAAACATCGTTTTAGA
>CAYOWM010000156.1:0-4700 GCA_964407635.1 uncultured Flavobacteriaceae bacterium | reverse complement strand
TGAATATAAAGCTACTTAGGCATCTTGATATATACAAGCATCTAAAACACTTAAAATACACTGTTTTAAAAAAGGAGCAACCTTGTAATTTACAATAATTATGGATAGTTGTATGTTTTTTTTGTCTTGCAAATTACTTACATTTTTAAACTATTTTCAAACGGAATTCGATGTAAAATACTTCTACCAAGTGTAATTTCATCGGCATATTCTAATTCATCACCAACCGAAATTCCTCTAGCAATAGTTGATATTTTTATACCGTAATTTTCAATTTGTTTAAAAATATAAAAATTTGTAGTATCGCCTTCCATAGTAGAGCTTAACGCAAAAATAATTTCGTTTACAGTACCAGCTTTTACTTTATTTATTAGACTTTCTATATTTAAATGATGAGGACCAACGCCATCTATTGGTGAAATTTTTCCTCCTAAAACATGGTATAAACCTTTAAATTGTGCTGTATTTTCTATTGCCATAACATCGCGAACATCCTCTACAACACAAATTATTTCGGAATTTCGTTTTTTATTTGAACAGATTTCACAAATTGTTACATCGGAAATATTATGGCAATTTTTACAGAATTTTATATCGTTTCGCATAGCGATAAGTGCTTTGGATAAATATTCGGTTTGTTCTTTTGGTCTGTTTAATAAATGTAAAACCAAGCGTAATGCCGATCGTTTACCAATACCAGGTAATTGCGAAACTTCGTTTACGGCATTTTCTAAAATTTTAGACGAAAAATTCATGCGACAAATGTACGCATATTTGTTAATTATTTTTGTTACTTTGTTTTATCATTTTATAAAATTAAGAGTTATGTCTGAAAAATCAAAATTAAAACGCGTACCAAAAAGAGGAATTTACAATCGTGATGCGATTTATAAAATTTTAGACAATAATTTAATTTGTCATATTGCTTTCGTGCATAATGATATACCAGTTTCTATTCCGACAATGTATGGCAGAAAGGATGATACTATTTACATCCATGGAGCAATGGTAAGTAGAATGCTTGGCGAAATGGAAAAAGGAATAGATATGTGTTTGTCTGTTGCAAAGGTAAATGCTTTGGTTTTGGCTCGTTCGGCATTTCATCATTCGTTAAATTACGAATCGGTTGTGGTTTTTGGAAAAGGAACTTTAGTCGAAGGCACCGAAAAGATAAAAGCCTTAAAAGTAATTTCCGACCAAATGATGCAAGGACGTTGGGAAGAGGCTAGATTTCCGAATGAAAAAGAATTGCATGCAACCAAAGTAATTGCTATTTCGATAGATGAAGTTACCGCAAAAGTTAGAGAGGAAGGCGTAAACGATGCAAAACAAGATTTAGATTTACCAATTTGGGCAGGAATCGTACCAATAAAACAAGTGTATGAAAAACCAATAAACGCTGAATTTTTAGAGGATAACTTACCAATTTCGGATAGTGTTGTGCGGTTACTTTTAAAGTGATTTTAAGGCAAAAGTTGTTTTAAAATATCGCTTTTTGATAATTTTGGTTCGTGAATGGAGTTTTTATATTCCATTTTCCAACCAAAAGTATCTACCATTTGTTCCATAATATTTAAGGTTTCAATAGCTTTGTTTTGTGCTGATAAAAGTAGATTGCTTTCCGGGATTTTATCGGCAATATTTTGTTTTACCTTTTTGTTTAATTCGGTTAATTCCGAAGCGTCAAATTTATTAAACAAACCATTTTGTACATCGTAAAATTCTACATCGGTTTCAATGCTTAATACTTCAGGCTCTGGAAAGCTAATAATCTTTATTTTACGTTTGTCGGCATTTGCTTCAAAAAGTACTTTTTTCATATCAAAACCAATATATACTTTTGCATTTGCAAGTACGATTGCTTTCTTTTTACTCGAAACCATATTTAATAAGGAGTTTTTTACATCCGAAAAATGCATTACTTCATTAAAATTTCCTTCTACAGTTATTAATTTAGACACATTTTTAATCTTATCTAATAAAACAACCGATTGCTCTTTAGATTTTTCTTTAAAAAAACTCTTTTTAGCAAATAAATAATAAATTGCCAAGCATAATAATCCGAAAACAAATCCTAAAATAAAGTTCATACGTTTTTTTTTCTGTTACAAAATTACCTAAAATAATTTTAACAGTATTTATTTAGCATATTTCATACCAAAAAAGATATTTTTGCGTTTTTAAAATAAAAATAGAATTATGCATAGAATTTTTATAGGTATCGTTTTATTTATGACGACTTTTTTTGCACAAGCACAAGAAATAGCAGATAATACTATTGGTCTTAGGTTTGGTGATGATGATGGTTTAGGAGCAGAGATAAGTTACCAAAAGGCTATTTCGGAAATTAACCGAATTGAAGCTGGTTTGGCTTGGCGTAATGGCAAAAATTACAATGCTTTTAAACTTACAGGAACGTATCAATGGGTATTTCCTATTGAAAGTATTTCAGGTATGAATTGGTATGTTGGAGCAGGAGGAGGTCTTGGTTCGTGGAGTGCAAAAAGCAACTATACTGGTGAAAGTGGTACATTTTTATTCGCAGCTGGTGATATTGGTTTGGAATATAAATTTGAATTTCCACTGTTAATTTCTTTAGATTTTAGACCAGAATTGGGTTTTGTATCTTATAATAACGATTTAGGATTGGATTTTGCTTTCGGAGCAAGGTATGTTTTTTAAAAAAATAAGTATCTTTGAAAGGTAAAAACCTTCCAATTATGAAAACTTTTTTTAAAATACTGCTTGTTATCCTAGTAATTTCGTGTTCGTCAAACGATTCAAATTCGGTATCCTCTAGTTTTTCAGCAAAAATTAATGGTGTAGATTTTCAAGCATCTACCAAAGAAGCCATACTTTTAAATTCAAATAATTCCGATAGAACCTTAAGTGTGGTTGCTGCTAATTTAGACAATATAATTAGTTTGCAATTTAAAAGTAACATTACCACAACTACTTGTGTGGAATTAGGTACATATACCGAACAAGATGCTTATTTATTTTTAGATTATTTTTTAAATGATGGACTAAATACTGTTAGTGAACATAGTTCTATTTTTGATAACGGTTCTACGTCGTTAATTACGGTTTCTTCGTGTGCAAACGGAAAAATTTCTGGTACTTTTAGTGCAACACTTTACAAACAAGCTACTTTGCAAAATGAAATTGAAACACCAGAGATTGTAGAAATTACGGAAGGAAAGTTTGAAAACATAAAAATTACTTACAGAAATGATTAAGTTCCTTGGGTTATAAAACCTATCTTTGCAAAATAAAAATTTAAAATGAGTCACAAAGCAGGTTTTGTAAATATTATCGGAAATCCAAATGTTGGAAAATCCACTTTAATGAATGCCTTAATTGGCGAAAAGTTATCCATTATAACTTCTAAAGCACAAACAACACGTCATCGTATTTTAGGAATTGTAAATGGCGAGGATTTTCAGATAATTTTTTCGGACACACCAGGAATTATCAAACCAGCATATCAATTGCAAGAATCGATGATGGATTTTGTAAAATCTGCTTTTGAAGATGCTGATATTTTAATTTATATGGTTGAAATTGGCGAAAAAGATTTAAAAGATGCTGCTTTTTTTAGCAAGATAACCAATTCTAAAATTCCTGTTTTACTATTAATTAATAAGGTTGATAAATCCGAACAAGAACAAGTAGAATCTGCAGTTTCTTATTGGAAAGAAAAAGTACCAAATGCGTTAATTTTACCAATTTCGGCATTGCTTAATTTTAATATCGATTTGGTATCGAATAAAATAATTGAATTATTGCCAGAATCTCCAGCATTTTATCCAAAAGACCAATTAACCGATAAGCCAGAGCGTTTTTTTGTAAACGAAACCATTCGCGAAAAAATATTGGTACACTATAAAAAAGAAATTCCGTATGCTGTTGAAATTGATACGGAGGAATTTTTTGAGGATGCCAAAATAATTAAAATCCGTTCGGTTATTATGGTAGAACGCGATTCGCAAAAAGGAATTATTATTGGTCATAAAGGACTTTCGCTTAAACGTATCGGAACAGAAGCTCGTAAAGATTTAGAAAAGTTTTTTGGTAAAAAAATATTTTTAGAACTCTACGTTAAAGTAAATAAAAATTGGCGAAACAATGTAAAACAATTACGTCGTTTTGGGTATAAGGATTAAATTATAATTTATATCAATTATTGTAATTAGTTTTGTTTTAGACTATTAATTAATTTTCTAAAATGAGGATAGTAAATTCTTCCCCAAAGTGGATTTTTTTCAAACTGATAGATTTCATTTTTTTCAGAATTATAAATTACAGGAATGGTAAATCCAGCCCATTTTTTTCCAGATTTTAATTTTCTACAATATTCTTTTGCTTCTTCATTTATTTTAGTAGAAATTAGAATTGATATTACTCCTAGACCAGATTGCAACCCTCTTGGCCATCCTTTATAATTCTCTTTTGAGAATTTAAAAGATTCTGTTAAATGTCTTTCAATTAAAGGAATAGTGATTTCTTTATCTCCTAAGTCTGTTGCAACTATAAAAGTATTTAGTTGAGTAGCAATCCAAGTCCACTTAAATTTCTTTTCATATCCAACAATAGTTTTTTTATCTAAAATGGTTGTTTCAGAATGGAAAATGCCATTTTTTGTTAAGTTTTTTTTAATTGATGCTATATTCATATTTTTAATTAGCTATGGCAATTTT
>CAYOWM010000155.1:0-4717 GCA_964407635.1 uncultured Flavobacteriaceae bacterium | reverse complement strand
TAAATTTTCTAAAACGGTAATTTTTTCCGTAGCATATTTGTGGTAAATAGCAGCAACTAAAGCACCTGAACTACCTACACCATAGCCTTGCGGAATGCTTGAATCAAAGTACAAACCATTGGTAATATCTGCCTTTAATTTTTCTAAATCAAAAACAACCAATTTATGGTCAATTTTGCTTAAATAGGTAAAATATTCTTGTAATTTAGCATTAGATTTTATTGCTTTTTCTGAAGTGTTTTTATCTAATTTTAAAGCTCCTTTATACGAGTTATACGGAATTGCTAAACCTTTAGAATCTTTTATAATTCCGTATTCGCCAAACAGTAAAATTTTAGCGTAAAATAATGGTCCTTTCATATATATTTTTATTTTTCATCAAATGAAACTCTATCACAAATATAGTGATTATTTTGACAATGTTCGATTAAATCGGAAACGATAAATTTATGAATTGCTATTCGATCTTTTTCAGGATATAAAACATGTACATTTGCACCTGCATCTAAGGTAAAACTGATGGGCAAATTGGTATCTTTTCTAAATTTCCAAATTTTTTGAATGATTTCTAAAGTATTTGGCTTCATTAAAATAAAATACGGATTGCTGCTCATCATTAAACCATGTAAAGTTAATGCTTCGCTTTCTACAATATTTATAAATTGCTTAATAGCACCATTTTGTAAAATATTTTTAATAGCAATCATATTGTTATTTGCTTGTTCAAAACGAACGTTTGCAAACGGATGGTTTTCCATTAATTGGTGTCCAACAGTACTTGAAACGGTTTTTTCGCCTTTATCTACCAATAAAATGGTATCGTGGTAATTTTTAAAATTTTCGTGTATGGTATAAGGAAATGGAATGCCAAATAAATCCGAACTTCCTTTAATTTTAGGGTGTTTTCCCCAAACAACAATACCATTTTCTATACTTCTACTTGCCGATCCAGAGCCTAATCGTGCTAAAAAGGATGCTTTTTTTAGTATATAATCATCTGCTAAATTTGTATTTAATTTTTTTTCTATTTGCATTAAACATAAAGATAGTGCAGCCATTCCACTTGCTGAGGATGCAATACCAGAACTATGTGGAAAAGAATTTCGGGTTTCAATACTAAAAGAATATTGCTTTAAAAAAGGCATATATTTTTCTATTCTTTCAAAAAAAGTAAGGATTTTAGGTATAAAGCTGTCGTGTTTTTTTCCTTCAAAAAACACTTCAATTGCAAAAGTATTTATTTCGGATTTCTTTTTAAATTTTACGGTTGTCTGTGTAAAACAAGCAGACAACGTAAAACTAATTGATGGATTTTTAGGAATTTGATTTTTTTCTTTTCCCCAATATTTTACCAAAGCAATATTACTTGGTGCTTTTGCCGTTACAACTCCTTGGTTTAGGGTTTTAAAAACGGTGTTTTTTGGTATAAAATGATTTGCATTCAAAAGGTAAAATTTTTGACAAAAATACACTTTTTACTTTGTAATTTCTAAAATAAACACAAATCCGTTTTATGAAATAAAAACCCTATTCCGAAACTTGATAATCTAATATAGATTGTGTTGGAGCGATGATATTGTATTGTTTCCAAATATTTGGATTGTATTTTTTTAGTATTTGTATTGGAAAATCTTTTTGTACAGAAACGGCTTTATATTCTGTATTGCTAAGAGTATTGTTTTCTAAAAACAAAAATTCCTGTTTTTCGTTTACAATATTTTCTATTTGTGTTTTCAATTTAAATTTAAGTTTGTTTTTTGCTTTAGTATTTTCAATAAATTTAAAAGGCATTTTTACATAACTATACATATCTTTACTTTGTCTAATATACTTTGGAGTATATTTATTATTATCTCGCTTATAAAATTCTATAGAACCTTTCCAGTTATAAATTTTGTATTTAAAGCCAACCCATTTTAAATTTACGCCTTCTAATTTTTTACCTTTTCGCATAGTAAAATCTAATTTTAAAATAGCAAAAGTTTCATCACTTACATACATTTTTCCGCTGTATAATGCTGAGGTTTTTCTTGGTTTGTAATCAATTTCGTACACCAATTCGTTATTAAAATATAAGGTATTTACTGTTGTATATTCGTACTTTTTAGTATTTAAAACTTCGGCAAATAAATCGTTTTTGCGATACACAGTGTTTTTAAAAATACCTTTTGTTTTATATAAAATCTCAACAGGATAAATCTTTGGTTTGTTATCTTTTTTATCTCCTTCCATATCCGATATTTTTAAGGAATCTTGCACTTTAAAGAAGGCTATTTTTACTTTAAAAACTTTGTCTGTGTATAGTTTCATAAAGACATTTTTAAATTTTTCTTGCAATTTATCCATAGAAAAATTCAAATCAGGATTAGATAAATGTGTTGCTTTTTGTAAGGCAATTTTTATGCTATCTTTACTTTTATGGTACAAATTATACAAGACATCACGATACGAAATATCGTTATTTGCAATCATTGGTTTTTTAATGCTATCTAATAATTTATTAAATCGTTGAATTAACGTTTTATCGTAATTTTTTGACTTATCGATAACTAATTTTAATTTTTTAATGTTATTTTCTGTACGTAATCGTGTAAATATTTTTTGTTTTGTATTTACTAAATCATCGTAATTTTGCGATAGGTTTTCCGTAACTTTTAGAATGATTTCTTTTTCGGTTAATTGTTTTTGGTTATCTATATCTACTTCATCTAAATTTACAATTTGTTCCTCTAAAAAAACAGTTTCTGAAACATCTTTTATTTTAATTTCTTTAGTTTTAAAACCAATACACGAAAATTTTACAAGAGTGTCTTCTGTAAATTTTTCAATATTTAAGCTAAAGTTTCCCTCTTCGTTACTTATTGTTCCGTAATTTGTATTTATCTGAATCGTTACATACGGAATTGGTTCTTGGGTTTGTTTATTTTTAATTATACCACTTACATTTTGACTGAAAGTAGCGATATTCCATAAAAATAGAATTCCTAAAAGTATGTTTTTTATCATTTTTGGTGTTTTATTAAATAGACGATTTCCTTTTAAAAAGGTTTCCAAAAATAGAAAACTAATTTAGCAAATTCTTTTTTAGATGCTTAAAATATTGTTAAAGAAGAAACTAAAAACCCTTCTAGTAACTTATAATTAAAAGCTAGAAGGGTTTTGTTTTTTACAATATAAGAATACTATTTAGTAAACATTTGGGTATAATATTTATAAAATAACGGTATAGTTTCAATTCCTTTTAGGTAATTAAAAATTCCGTAATGTTCGTTTGGTGAATGAATGGCATCACTATCTAAACCAAACCCCATTAAAATGGATTTAGATTTTAATTCGTTTTCGAAAAGTGCAACGATAGGAATACTTCCTCCGCTACGTTGTGGAATTGCAGGAACACCAAAAGTTTCGGTGTAGGCTTTGTTTGCTGCTTTGTAGCCAATATTATCGATTGGTGTTACATACGGAAATCCTCCATGATGCGGTTTTACAGTAACTTTAACAGCATTTGGAGCTATTTTTTCAAAATGTTCTTTAAAAAGATTGGTGATTTCCTCTGGATTTTGATCTGGAACTAAACGCATAGAAATTTTAGCATACGCTTTAGATGCAATTACTGTTTTTGCTCCTTCGCCTGTGTATCCTCCCCAAATTCCGTTTACATCTAAAGTTGGTCGTATAGAGTTTCTTTCGTTGGTTGTGTATCCTTTTTCGCCATAAACTTCGGCAATATCTAAGGCTTTTTTGTAGTTTTCTAAAGAAAATGGTGCTTTTGCCATTTCTGTACGCTCTGCATCGGTTAAATCTATTACTTTATCGTAAAAACCAGGAATAGTGATATGGTTATTTTCGTCGTGTAGTGAAGCAATCATTTTTGCTAAAATGTTAATAGGATTTGCAACTGCTCCTCCGTAAAGACCAGAGTGTAAATCTCTATTTGGTCCTGTTACCTCAACTTCAACGTAGCTCAAACCACGTAATCCTGTTGTAATAGAAGGCTGTTGGTTACTAATCATTCCTGTATCGGAAATTAAAATAACATCGTTCTTTAATTTTTCTTGATTTCGTTTAACAAACCATTCTAAACTTGGCGAACCTATTTCTTCTTCACCTTCGATCATAAATTTAACATTACAAGGTAGTGTGTTGTTTTGTATCATAAATTCTAATGCCTTTACATGCATATACATTTGTCCTTTATCATCACAAGCACCTCGAGCAAATATTGCACCTTCAGGATGTATTTCGGTTTTTTTAATTACAGGTTCAAAAGCAGGAGAATCCCATAAATCTATGGGATCGGCTGGTTGTACATCGTAGTGTCCGTAAACCAAAATTGTCGGTAATTTTTTATCTATAAATTTTTCACCATAAACGATAGGATATCCTGGTGTTTCGCAAATTTCTACAGCATCGCATCCTGCTTTTTCTAAACTTGTTTTAACAGCATCTGCAGTTTTTAAAACGGCATCTTTATAGTTTGCATCTGCACTAATAGATGGAATTTTAAGTAAGTCAATAAGTTCGTTTACAAATCGGTCTTTATTATTTTGAATGTACTTTTTTAAATTGTTCATTGGTTTGAATTAAATTATTTTCCAAAATTAACAAAAAAATAAATTAAACCTTTGCAATTTAAGACTAATGTGTATATTTGCATTTCTAATTTTGCGGCTGTGGTGGAATTGGTAGACACGCTAGACTTAGGATCTAGTGCCGC
>CAYOWM010000154.1:0-4737 GCA_964407635.1 uncultured Flavobacteriaceae bacterium | reverse complement strand
ATGGAAGGCTCACAAGGTCCTAAACCTTTTGTGATTTCTTGCTCAAATATTTTAATAGCAGTATATTTTTGCTTGGTTTGCTTTTTTTTAACAATATTTGAATCGTTTTTTTGCGTAACTTTGCAACTAACTGTAATCAAGACTAATAAAAGTAGAATTTTTCGCATAGCTCAAAAATAATCTATTTTTTTAATCTATCCCTAAAATGAAAGAAAAAAAGAAACTAGTAATCTTAACTGGAGCTGGAATTTCTGCTGAAAGTGGTATTCAAACCTTTAGAGATGCTAACGGACTTTGGGAAGGACACGATGTTATGGAAGTTGCCTCACCAGAAGGTTTTAAAAAAAATCCTGAATTAGTATTAGACTTTTACAACCAACGTCGCAAACAACTTTTACAAGTAAAACCAAATACAGCACATAAAAAACTAGTTTCCTTAGAAAAAAAATACGACGTATCTATAATTACACAAAATGTAGATGATTTACACGAAAGAGCAGGAAGCAAAAACGTATTACATCTGCATGGCGAATTGCTAAAAGCACGAAGCACTAACAATCCTAACTTAGTATATGATTGTAAAATAGATATAAATATTGGTGATTTATGCGAAAACAATTCGCAATTACGACCACATATCGTTTGGTTTGGCGAGGCTGTTCCGTTATTTGAAAAAGCCATAGAAATTGTTGCCGATGCGGATATTTTAGTCATTATCGGAACTTCCATGCAAGTATATCCTGCTGCTAGTCTGGTTCAATATATAATGTATAAAACACCTATTTATTTTATCAATCCGAAAATAGAAATACACACCAACGAATTTGAAAATCTAACTTTAATTCAAGAAAAAGCAACTATTGGTGTCCAAAAATTAATATCCGATTTTTTGTAACAAATTCCGTGAAAAATAGTCTAAATAAAAGTAATTTGATATAAAAATTGTACGTTTACAAACATTATGAACATAAAAAAAATAATCATACTAGGATGCGTCCTTCCGCTTTTAGCGTTTAACATCCATAAACTACATATGAGTTTAACCAAAATTGTGCATAATAAAGACAAACAACTACAAGTTACTATGCGTTTTTTTATAGACGATATTGAAAAGGATATCAATACAAAATACCATATAGTTTCCGAATTGGGAACAGATAGAGAGTTTAAAAAAATAGACTCTATTTATACTTTATACCTAAAAAATACGTTTGAATTGCAGATAAATAATTCCGATATTACTCTAAATTTTATAGGCAAAGAATACGATCAAGACCTTGTCTATTTTTATTTGGAAAGTAAAAAAATAGAAACCATAAACAGTATAAATATTACAAACAAAGTACTATTTGATTTGTTTTCAGACCAACAAAACATCACTAAAACAACTATAAACAATAAAAAAAAGACTCTTTTTTTAACCCAAAAAAATCCAATAGAAAAAATTAAATTTTAATTAACTATCTTTGAACACTTTTATTAAAAATCAAAACCATTTATAATGAACAAGTTTTTATCCATAATCCTACTTTTTACAATTTCTTTTTCATACGCACAAGAAAAAGAAAAAGCACACTATAATACCAATCGCTTTAAACAATTACGCGAAGAATTAGCAACACCAAACTCCTACCATACTGCGTCTGGTAAAGCTGGTAAAGACTACTTTCAACAAAAGGTAGATTATAAAATGGACATTACTTTAGATGATAAAAACCAACGAATTTACGGTACAGAAACCATTACTTATCACAATAATTCTACCGATAATTTAGAATACCTTTGGGTACAATTAGACCAAAATATGCTTGCTCCAGACTCTAAAACAGACGATATTAAAGCAGATGGTCCGAATGTTTTTTACAAACCAAAACAGTTTGCACAACACTTTTTAGGAAAACCGTTCGACGGAGGTTTTAAAATTCAATATGTAAAAGATCAAAACGATAAAGATATTCCATACGTAATAAATCGCACCATGATGCGTGTAGATTTAGATAAAGAATTAAAAGCTGGAGAATCCTTTGTTTTTAAAATAAAATGGCACCATAATGTTATTGACCACACACTTGCTAGAAAACGTTCTGGTTTTGAACATTTTGAAAAAGATGGCAATAATGCCTATATTATTGCTCAATTTTTCCCGAGACTTGCAGTATATAACAATACCGAAGGTTGGCAAAATATGCAATTTTGGGGTAGAGGCGAATTTGCCTTAGAATTTGGGGATTACGAAGTAAACATTACCACACCTGCAGATCATATTTTAGACGGGACAGGAAAACTCCTTAACCGTAAAGAAATGCTTACAAAAAAACAATGGAAACGTTGGCAAAAAGCAATTACAAGCTACGACAAACCAGTAGTAGTTGTAACACAAAAAGAAGCAGAAGCTGCTGAAAAAAACTTTTCAAACAAAACAAAAACTTGGAAATTCAAAGCAAAAAATGTTCGTGATTTTGCCTTTACATCCTCAAGAAAATATATTTTAGATGCAATGGGTGTTAAAATTGGCGATAAAACCGTTATTGCAGAATCTATTTATCCTAAAGAAGGAAATCCACTTTGGGGAGAACTTTCTACTTTAGTGGTAAAAAATACTTTAGAATCGTATTCTAAACATTTATTTGACTATCCATACCACAAAGCAATTTCAGTACACGCAAAACAACAAGGAATGGAATATCCTATGATTTGCTGGAATTACGGCAGACCAAGACCAGACGGAACGTACTCAAAAAGAACTCGTAACGGAATGATTGGTGTTATCACACACGAAGTTGGACATAACTGGTTTCCGATGATTGTAAACTCCGATGAAAGACAATGGACTTGGATGGATGAAGGTTTAAATACCTTTACCGAAATTTTAGCAGAACAAGAATTTGAAAAAGGATTTCCATCAAGAGGCTTTCCGTACAAAGTTACCGATTATATGAGTGGTGATCAAAGTAAAATCACTCCAATTATGGCACAATCAAACAATATATATAACTTCGGAATGAATGGTTACTCCAAACCTGCTGCTGGATTATATATGCTACGCGAAGTAATTATGGGTGAAGAATTATTTGATAAAGCATTTAGCACCTACGCAAAACGATGGAAATTTAAACATCCATATCCTGAAGACTTTTTTAGAACTATGGAAGATGCTTCTGCTGTAGATTTAGATTGGTTTTGGCGTGGTTGGTTCTTTACAACTTGGAACGTAGATATTGGTATAAAAGATGTTAAAAAATACGTAGTTACCACCAAGCCAACTGCTCGTGCAAAAAAAATGGCACAAGCATACGGAATAAAAGCAAGTGATTTTGGACCCGTTATGTACTTAGTAGATACCGAAAGTAGCGATTATACACCTGATATGGAAAAGGTGAAAAATCCATCGCAAGATGTAAAAATATTAAAAGATTATTTAAAAAATAATTTTAGCGAAAGCGAAAGAAAAAACTTAAAACAAACTAAATATTTTTACGAAATTGTATTCGAAAAAATTGGCGAAATGCCAATGCCAATAGTAGTAGAATACGTATTTAAAGACGGAACAAAACTACAAAAACAATATCCTGCACAAATTTGGCGTAAAAACGATAAAGAAGTAAAAAAATTATTTGCATCGGATAAAGAAATTAAAGAAATTAATATTGATCCAAATTTATTAACCGCAGATATTGATGTTAGCAATAATTCTTGGCCTAAAAAAGTACAAGATTCTAAAATTGAAAAATTTAAGAAAAAAATGAAGCATTAATTCTTATGTATAAAAACAAAAGCCATAAAGTAAATTTTATGGCTTTTGTTTTTAAAAATTATCCGAGTTTAACTTTTAAATAATGCTATTTCTATTTAAAATTCCTGTTACATTCACTCTTTTTAATAAAGAGTATAACCTACATTTTATATTCGAAACCCTTGCTTTTTTCCTTGCTTTTAGATACTATATCTATCAAAAAAACAAACACGATTACATCAGTTCGGAAAACCGATTATTTATCGTACTTGGTGCAACTATTGGTGCTTTAATTGGTTCTAGACTGTTTGGCGTACTAGAAACAACCTTAAATATTACTTCCGTTTCGTTATTAGATATCTACAAAAGTAAAACCATAATTGGAGGACTAATCGGAGGATTATTATTTGTTGAACTAACCAAAATTATCCTTAAAGAAAAACAATCCTCAGGTGATTTATTCACACTTCCGTTAATCATTGGAATTTTTATAGGTAGAATTGGCTGTTTCCTAACAGGAACTTTAGAACCAACCTACGGAAAAGAAACTACTTTTTTTACTGGAATGAATTTAGGTGATGGCAAACTTAGACATCCTACAGCTTTATACGAATTGATTTTCTTGCTTTTTTTATTTTTTATTTTAAAAAAAATACAAGAAAAAAACATTTTAAAAAACGGCATACTTTTTAAATACTTTATGATTAGTTACTTCTTTTTTAGGTTTTTAATAGAATTTATCAAACCAAATACACTAGTAATTTATGGTCTAAGCACCATTCAATTTGTCTGTATTTTTTGCTTTATATATTATTATAGAGTCCTTTTATTTCCGAAAACACATTTTTTAAAATAAACTTTTTACATTTTGAAAAAACTATTACAAACAAAACATCTATACACAATATGTACTTTATTAGTAGCTTTAAGTACTATAAATTCACATACCCAAACTTCTAAAAATATTCTTTCTGTAAAATTTGAACTTTATCAAAGAGGTTGTT
>CAYOWM010000153.1:3348-4747 GCA_964407635.1 uncultured Flavobacteriaceae bacterium | reverse complement strand
TTCAGTATGCAGTGTTCAGTATGCAGTGTTCAGTATGCAGTGTTCAGTATGCAGTATTTAGTATTCAGTCTTTAGTATTCAGTGTTCAGTATGCAGTATTTAGTATTCAGTCTTTAGTATTCAGTGTTTAGTCTTTAGTATTCAGTATGCAGTGTTCAGTATGTAGTATTCAATTTTAGTAAACTGTCAACTACCAATTGCCAACTACTAACTGCGAACTACTAACTGCGAACTACTAACTGCGAACTACTAACTGCGAACTACTAACTACTAACTACTAACTGCGAACTGCGAACTACCAACTGCGAACTGCCAACTGCTAACTAAACCCTTTACTTCTTCCCACGTTTTTGCAGTTCTTGTTGTTCTTGTGCTTGTTTCATTGCATCGTCTAATCGTTGTCTGAATTTAGATTTCTTTTTTGGTGCTTTTTTCTTGTTTTCTTGTATTAAAGCGTGGATTTTTTTCTCGTCAATAATATAGTGTTTGATTACTAGCATAATAACAATAGAAATTAATTGCGATATAAAGTAGTAAATACTTAATCCAGAACCGTAACTGTTAAAGAAAAATAACATCATAAATGGTGAGAAATACAGCATCATTTTCATCATTTTTTGCATATCAGGCATACCTTCTTGTGCAGGTTGTTGCATATCTGCTTGTTGTCCTTGTGATAGTTTCATGTAAAAAAACATAGTTATCGATGCTAGTATCGGAAATAAGGCAATATGCGATCCGTAAATAGGAATGTTAAATGGCAATTTTGCAATTTCATCGTAAGCAGATAAATCGGTTGCCCAAAGAAAACTTTTTTGTCTTAATGCAATATTCGATGGGAAAAAGCGAAATAAAGCAAAGAATATTGGTGCTTGTAGTAATGCAGGAATACAACCTGCCATAGGATTAACACCTGCTTTTCGTTGCAGTGCCATGGTTTCTTGTTGGCGTTTCATAGCATTTTCTTTTCCTTTGTATTTTTCGGCAATTTCGGCAATTTCTGGTTTGATTACCTTCATTTTTGCACTAGATAAAAAGGATTTATATAATAAAGGTGACATTAATAATTTAATAGAAATAGTCAATAGAATAATTACCAAACCTAAGCTGCCAATAAAACTATGAAAGAAGTTAAAAACTGGCATAATTAGGTATTTATTAATTACTCTAATTATTGCCCATCCTTGTAAAGTTAAGCGTTCAAAATCTTGGTCTTTATAATTACTTAATATTTTATAATCTGCAGGACCATAATACATTTTCATTGCTGTATTAAACTCGTTGTTAGTAGTTTTAAGGTTAATTTTAGATTGAAATTGTTTGGTAAAAATGGTGTCTTTGGTTACATCGCTAACTAAGTTTTTAGAGGTAAATTTTGCTTTTTCGAACGGTTTTTCAG
>CAYOWM010000153.1:0-3248 GCA_964407635.1 uncultured Flavobacteriaceae bacterium | reverse complement strand
ACATCGCTAACTAAGTTTTTAGAGGTAAATTTTGCTTTTTCGAACGGTTTTTCAGCACTTAATATTGCTGTAAAAAATTGTTTTTTATAGGCAATCCAATTAATATTTTTTTCTTCTTCGGATTTGTCTTTGCTCATTGCATTTAGATAATCAAATTCATTGCCATTGTACATATAATCTAGTTCGGTGTATTGGTTTTCGTACTTTACACTTTTTTCAGAGCGTATGGTTTTAAGATGCCAATCTAAATTTATTTCTTCGGAAGTGTTTAAAACAGTTGCCAATCCTTTAGAATTTATAGTAAAATCTAAACGGTAATCGTTTGGTTTTAAGGTATATCTATATTCTAAATATTGCGAATTAGATATTTTTAATTTCATCGATAAGACTTGGTTGCCATTTTCTTGTATTAAAGTAGGTTCAAAAAATAAATCTTTAGTTTGTAATTTTTTACCATCTTTGGTGAAAAAAGTAAGGTTTAATAAAGCATTATTATCTTTAATTAAAAATAAATCTTTGGCATCGTAGGTTTTGTATTTGTTTAATTTTAAGGAAGTTATTTGTCCTCCTAAATTGTTTACTTTTATTTCTAAAAGTTCGTTTTTTATGGTAGTTTCGTTATTTTTTGCTGATGGAAGTGTTTTTGCATATTCAAAAGTTCCGACTGCATTTGCAATAGCAGTAGAATCTAATTTTAAAGGTTCTTTTATATTGTTTACACGTTCTTTTTTTTGTGAAATTGTAGCAATTTCCGTTGCTTTTTTGATAGAATCTTGTATGCGTATTTTTTCTTGTTTTTGTTTGGCAATTTCTTCTTCGGTAGGAGCATTGTTATGAAGCCAAACGAATGCGAGAATACCAAAAAGGATCATTCCGATTAACGAGTTTAAGTCAAATTTCTTTTCTTCCATTTATGTTGATTTTTTGTCTGTTAGACGGTATTTTTTTATAGTTGTTACAATTTTGCAAAGGTAGTATTTTGTTTTGCGAAATTGCTATTTGTTTAAAAATTATTTGAATTCGCTTGTAAAGTGTAATTTTACGCTTGGATATTTGTTTTGTGTCATATCTATGGTAAAAGAGGAGTCCGCTAAAAATACAAGTTGCCCTTTTTTATCTTTGGCAAGGTATCGTTGTTTTACCCGTTTGAATTCTGCAAATTCGGTATTTTTTTCGTCGGTTGGTTCCACCCAACAAACTTTGTGCATATTTAGGTTTTCGTAGGTACATTTTGCTCCGTATTCGTGTTCTAAACGATATTGAATTACTTCAAATTGTAAAGCTCCAACGGTTCCGATTACTTTCCTTCCGTTAAGGTTTAATATAAAAAGTTGCGCAACCCCTTCGTCCATTAATTGGTCAATACCTTTGGCTAATTGTTTGGATTTCATCGGATCGGCATTGTTTATGTATCTAAAATGTTCTGGTGAAAAACTAGGGATTCCTTTAAAGTTAAGTATTTCGCCTTCCGTTAAGGTATCGCCAATTCTGAAATTACCAGTATCGTGTAAGCCTACAATATCGCCAGGGAAAGATTCGTTTACAATTTCTTTTTTTTCTGCAAAAAAGGCATTTGGCGAGGAAAATTTCATTTTTTTGTTGAGTTTTACGTGTAGGTAATTGGTATTTCGTTTAAATGTACCAGAAACAATTTTTACAAAAGCGAGTCTATCGCGATGTTTCGGATCCATATTTGCATGAATTTTAAACACAAAACCAGTCATTTTGGTTTCTTTAGAATCTACCAAGCGAGTATCTGCCATTTTTGGTTGCGGTTCAGGAGCAATTTCGATAAAGCAGTCTAGTAGTTCTTTAACACCAAAGTTGTTTAAAGCCGAACCGAAAAAAACAGGTTGCAAATCGCCTTTTAAATATTCTTGTTTGTTAAATTTTGGGTAAATGCCTTCTACCATTTCTAGTTCTTCGCGTAAGTCATTGGCATGTTTATCACCAACAATTCTGTCTAGTTCTGGGTTGTTAATATTGGTAAATTCTATACCTTCGGATATGGTTTGTTTTACATCGCCATCAAATATATTTAGTTTTTTCTCCCAAATATTGTAAATTCCTTTAAAATCGTAACCCATTCCGATAGGAAAACTTAAAGGTGTAACGTGCAAACCTAATTTTTGTTCCACTTCGTCTAGCAAGTCAAAAGCATCTTTACCTTCTCGGTCTAATTTGTTTATAAAAACGATTATTGGTATTTTTCGCATACGACAGACCGAAACTAATTTTTCGGTTTGTTCTTCTACACCTTTTGCTACATCGATAACTACAATTACGCTATCTACGGCAGTTAGTGTTCTAAAAGTATCTTCGGCAAAATCTTTGTGTCCAGGAGTATCTAAGATGTTTATTTTTTTATCTTTATAGTTAAAAGCTAAAACGGAAGTTGCAACCGAGATTCCTCTTTGTCGTTCAATTTCCATAAAATCAGAAGTAGCTCCTTTTTTTATTTTGTTGTTTTTTACGGCTCCTGCTTCGTTAATTGCACCTCCAAAAAGTAGTAATTTTTCGGTTAAGGTTGTTTTTCCTGCATCTGGATGTGAAATAATACCAAAAGTTCTTCGGCGTTGTAATTCTTCTAAAAAGGACATGTATTTTTGTGTTTAGACTCGTTTTTTTGGATAATATTAAATAGGTGTAAAAAAGGAATTATTCCTCTTTCATAAAGGACATTGCTTTGTTTACCATACTTTCGCTACCACAGAAAAAAGGCACACGTTGGTGAAGTTCGGTTGGTTTTAAGTCTAAAATTCGGTTAAAACCATCGGTTGCTAATCCTCCTGCTTGTTCGGTTAGAAATGCCATAGGATTGCATTCGTATAACAAACGTAATTTTCCATTTGGATTTTTTGAGCTAGTTGGATAAATGTAAATTCCGCCTTTAATCATATTTCTATGAAAGTCGGATACTAAAGAACCAATATATCTTGAAGTATATGAGTTTCCGTTTTCTACTTCTTTTTGAATATATTTTAGATATTTTTTAACGCCTTTAGGAAAATGGACATAATTTGCTTCATTTATAGAGTAAATATTTCCTTTTGTAGGAAACGTCATTTTAGGATGCGATAAATAATATGTGCCTAAAGCAGGATTTAAGGTAAAACCATTTACACCAGAACCAGTTGTGTAAACAAGCATAGTTGAAGTGCCATATACAATATATCCTGCTGCAACTTGTTTGTTACCTTTTTGTAAAAAATCGTCTTCAGTTACAGGAGTTCCAACTGGAGTTAATC
>CAYOWM010000152.1:0-4749 GCA_964407635.1 uncultured Flavobacteriaceae bacterium | reverse complement strand
AGGAATTATTGCTGTGCAAGTTTTTTGGATTAACAATTATATCGGTATTGGCGAAAAACAATTTGAAGCAAATGTAAAATCTGCCTTAGTAGATGTGTCTAAAAACATTCAACAACGCGAATTTAGAGACTTTGTAGAAGACAAACGCGATTTCTTTTTACACGCACAAGCAAAAGCCGAAAGCCAAGATTTACGAACCTATACCTTTCAGAAAATTGATACGATAAACAACGAAATATTCACCTATAAACAAAGTACGTTAATTGATAATCATGCTATTCCTGCTTCTAAAATATTAGACAACCATAGTATTTCAAAAGATAAAAAGGTAAATTTTAAAACCTACTTTTTAAAAAAAGAGAAAGAAATATCCTCTCTAAACCTAAATATAAATAAAGATTTAGGACAACGAAAAAAAAATATAAAAGTTACTTCTGTAAGTGAATTACCAGAAATTACTAAGCTAGATATTGAAAATTTTTATAAAGAAATAGCTCCTAAAACACCAATTTACAAACGTGTAACCATAAAAGAATTACAACTGAATTTACAAAACGAATTAAGCAGTAGAGGTATTGAAACACCTTTTGAATTTGCAGTTTTTGCAGGTGAATTTCCTACAAAATTGCGTTCCGAAAATTACAAAAAAGAAAAAGGCAGTACCTATCCTATAGAAATATTTGAAAACGATTTAGGCTTAACTAATTATTATTTACACGTTACTTTTCCTGATAAAAAAGAGTATATTTTATCTAATATTATTCCGATTTTAATCCTAGCTTCTACCTTTATTTTATTTATAATTATTGCTTTTGGAGGTGCATTACACCAAATGTTTAAACAGAAACAAATTTCGGAAATTAAAACAGATTTTATCAACAATATGACACATGAATTCAAAACACCAATTGCAACTATTAATTTAGCAATTGATGCTATTAAAAATCCGAAAATAATTGCCAATAAAGAAAAAGTACTTCGATATACAGAAATGATTCGCGAAGAAAACAAACGAATGCACGCACAAGTAGAAAATGTTTTGCGAATTTCAAAACTAGAAAAAAATCAATTAGAAATTCGTAAGGAAGTAGTAGATGTTCACGACATAATAGAAAATGCTATTTCGCATGTAGAATTGATTGTTAAAAATAAAGGTGGTTTTATACACAAACATTTTAATGCAGCCTTAGCTGAAATTTTAGGTAGTAATTTACACCTAACCAATGTGATAGTGAATATGTTAGATAACGCCATAAAGTATGCAAAAGAAACACCAAAAATTAGTATCTATACCGAAAATGCAGGGAATTTTATCTTAATTAAAATAAAAGATCAAGGAATAGGAATGACCAAAAACGCTCAAAAACACGTTTTTGATAAATTTTATAGAGAACAAAAAGGAAATATACACAATGTAAAAGGACACGGTTTAGGCTTAGCTTATGTTAAAAGAATTGTAGAAAGCCATCAAGGAACTGTTGCCGTAGAAAGTGAAAAAGATAAAGGAAGTACATTTACAATAAAACTTCCGTTAATATAAATTGAGTTTGGAGTGATTTTTGATACATAATAAATTCACTCAAAATAATTAAAAGAAAATGAATATGTCAAATAAACGAATATTATTAGTAGAAGACGATCCTAATTTCGGGACTGTTTTAAAAGATTATTTAGAGTTAAATGATTTTGACGTTACCCTTGCAAAAGACGGAATTGAAGGTTTAATTATGTTTAAAAATAACGATTATGATATTGCTATTTTAGACGTAATGATGCCAAGGAAAGATGGCTTTTCGTTAGCGAAAGATATTCGCGATAAAGATAAAGAAATTCCGATAGTATTTTTAACTGCAAAAACCCTAAAAGAGGATGTTTTAAAAGGTTACCAAGTAGGTGCTGACGATTACTTAAACAAACCTTTTGATAGTGAAGTGCTATTATATAAAATCAATGCCATTTTACAACGTAAAAAAGCAGATGCTAATGAAAATGCCGATGTTATTGAATTTGAAATTGGGAAACTTCACCTAAATACAAATCTACGCCAATTGAGTTATACCAACGAAAAAGGTGAAAAAACGCAAATTAAACTATCTCCAAAAGAAAATAAACTGCTACGTTTATTGGTTTTACATAAAAACGATTTAATGCCACGAGAATTAGCACTTACCAAAATTTGGCGTGATGATAACTACTTTACCTCTAGAAGTATGGATGTGTATATAGCAAAACTTCGTAAATATTTAAAAGCCGATTCTAATGTAGAAATTATAAATATTCACGGTGAAGGGTTTCGTTTGGTTGTAAATGAATAGGTTTTCTAATAAATGTGCTTACATTTTATCCATAGATTTAGGTTTACAAAAAAATAATTTGTAATCTTTGTGTAAAATAATCTATTATGGCACAACTTATTAAAATCTACAACGAAAACCCAAACGAAAAAGAAATTGATAAAGCAGTAAAAATACTCCGAAATGGCGGTTTAGTTATTTATCCAACCGATACGGTTTACGGTTTAGGCTGTGATATTACAAATACTAAAGCTCTAGAGAAAATTGCAAAAATTAAAGGTGTTAAACTAGAAAAAGCAAATTTTTCGTTTGTATGCAACGATTTAAGTAACTTATCCGATTATGTAAAACAAATCGATACGCCTACTTTTAAATTACTAAAACGTGCCTTACCAGGACCATATACTTTTATTTTAGAAGGAAATACTAATTTACCAAAGGTCTTTAAAAAGAAAAAAACAGTAGGAATTCGTGTTCCTGATAATAATATTGCTAGAACTTTAGTAAAGGTTTTAGGTAATCCTATCGTTTCTACTTCTATTAAAGATGAGGATGAGGTTATAGAATACACTACTGACCCTGAATTAATTTACGAAAAATGGCAAAATAAAGTAGATTTAGTTATTAATGGTGGTTATGGCGATAATCAAGGCTCAACAGTTATTGACTTATCTAAAGATACCATAGAAATTATTCGTGAAGGAAAAGGAAGTTTGGATATTTTATAGTTTATACTATTTATAGTATTACTTATGTATAAATATTTCGTCTTTGGTTTTTGGTCTTTCCTCTTCACGCCAAAGAAATCCTTTTAATTTTCTTGCGTTTTTATCAATTTCGGAAGGTGGATAGGTTTGGGTTTCTTCATTAGTAAAAAACCTGCCTGAAACAATTTTTTTATCTTTAAAAATAAACCGAATTTTACTACAAGTAGTTTTAGAAATAGCAAATAAATCTCGTGTTTTATTGTCTTCTCTAATATATGCAAGAATTTCACCATTACCTATAAAATCAACTGTTTGCAATTCGTTCTTTTTAAATTTAGCAAACATATTTCTACCTTTTATTTGATTAAAACCATCGATACTATCTTTCTGAATCATAAAAGCATTTTGCAAAACTTTTAAGGAATCTATTTTTTGCGAAATGGTATCGCTTAAGATTTTAATTAAATCGCCTGTAATTTGTCCGTTTTCTGTCCAAAGCACAGGTTTTTTAAACATTTTTATAATTCCTTTTTTTGTGTTTGAATGAATCGAATCGCATTTTCCTTGCAAATCGGATTTAAAAAATTTAACATGATGGTAGGCTCTAACTATTCGGTTTTTTGGTTTTCCTGTTAACAGAATTGTATCGCCATGCATATACAAGGAATCTTTTTCGGTTTTGGTAATTACCACCGCTTTTTTTACTACGAAAGCAGAATCTAATTGCCTAAAATATTCGGCATAATTACCACGCAAAACCATTTTATTAATAGTATCGGTAATTTTTAAATTGTTGGTTGCCGATGCAAAAGCTTTTTTCTTATCGTAATACAAACTGTCTGCCTCAATGCGTCTATCGTTATATAAAATATAGGCATTTTTAGTAAAATACGATTGTCCTGCATTGGTATCGGAAAAGCCTTTTTCGCCATAAATAAAGGTTTCTTTACCTGTAATAGTTGATTTTCCAAAAAGATATGCCAAACCTGTTTTGGTAAAATAATCTAAATGATTAGATGTTAATAAATAATTAGGATGTGTGATAACCACATCGGTTTTTGCCTGAAATTTATGTGTTTCTAAAAAATAGTAACCACTTACGCTTTCTAATTTATTTACTTTATCTACGATAGTTCCTCTATTTTTGTAATACAACAGCTGTTTTACTCTATCAAAGTGCAAGGTATCGGTTTTTAAAACCATCGATTTGTTTTCTAAAATCACATTTCCCCAAGATAAGGCTTGTTTTGTTTTTCCGTCGTAATTTATGTATTTACTGGTTTGTGTAATGGTATCGCCTTGCTTTAAAACAATGTTTCCGACTGCTTCCAAAAAGTTATCCTCACTGTATAAAATGGCTTTTTGGCATTGTAATGTTCCGCCATCCATTTCTACAAAAACATTACCTAAGCCAATAGTTGCTCCAGGGAAATTTTCCTCGTCTTTTGTAACAATATCGGCAGATTTTATTTTAATTATTTTTTGGGAATAGCTATTCCATCCTATTAAAATTAAAAAAAGTACGTATATTTTTTGCATAGTAAACTCTAAACGACAAAACTAATCATTTTAGAGTTAAACAAAAACCAAACTAAAGTTAATTTTTCACAAAAGACTAGTTTGTTTTAATAAATTTATGCGTTTTAATAGTATTATTTTTGTCTTTGCTTTGTAAAATATACATACCGTTTTCTAAATTAGAAACATCAAATTCATTTTGTGTAAAACTTACTATTTTTTGTCCTAAT
>CAYOWM010000151.1:0-4758 GCA_964407635.1 uncultured Flavobacteriaceae bacterium | reverse complement strand
AAAATTTATTTTTAATTTGTTCGTATTCGAGGGTCAAGCCATCGGTAAATTACATCTACAAATATATTAATAATAATAAACATAGTTGCAATTATAATGGAAGAACCTATTATAATTGGATAATCTTTTTCGTTTAATGCTTTTATAATTTCTTTTCCTAAACCGTTCCAGCCAAATATATATTCTACAAAAACAGCTCCTGCAAGTAAGGATGCAAACCAACCTGATATTGCGGTTACTACAGGATTTAAAGCGTTTTTTAAAGCGTGTTTATATATAATTTTAAAAGTGGATAGTCCTTTTGCCTTGGCAGTTCGTATATAATCTTGGTTTAAAACTTCTAACAAAGAATTTCGCATTAATTGCACTACAACAGCTAAGGGTCGAATGCCTAAAACAATTGCTGGTAAAATTAAATTTTTGAGTTGTAGGTATTTTCCTTCGCCAAAATCATCTACTTCGTACAAACTACCAGTCATATTTAAATTGGTATATTTATGTAGTATAAATCCGAAAAACCAAGCAAATAAAATAGCAGAAAAAAACGATGGAACACTCATACCAAAAGTACTAACAACAGCTACTACTCTATCAAATATAGTGTCTTTGTATATAGCAGATAGAATACCAAAAAATATTCCGATTACAATCGCAATAAAAATAGATGTAATAGCTAAAACTGCTGTATTTGGCAAGGTTTCTTTAATAATATCAATTACTTTTTTGCCATTTTTTTGATAAGATTCTCGTAAATATGGCATTTTTATAACCGTTATAATGTTTTTTATGCGAAAAATAGGTGTTGCGTTGTATTTTCCTTTTTGCAAATAGGTAAAATCAGCTTGGTTAGTGCTATGAAAGGATATAGGCGACAAATCATTAAGATACAATAAGTACTGTACCGTTTTTGGTTTATCAAAGCCATATTTAGCTTTAATAGTCTTTAGTTGTTCACTATCTTCTCGTTGATCTTGCATCATTTGTGCTGCATCTCCAGGAATTTTATTTAAGATAAAAAACAGTACTGTAACTACACCAAATAAGGTTATGATTCCGTAAAATACTTTATGTAAAATTTGTTTTAACAAGTTGCTTTTTTCTAGTTATTTACGAAAGCCCTGAAATAACACTATTATTATCAATAGACATCCCTTCACTAGCAGGAGTTGCTGGTAGTCCTGGCATACGCATCATTTTTCCTAAAATAGGAATTACAAACCTTGCTCCTGCTGCAATTTCTATTTCGCGCACAGTAACTCTAAATCCTGTTGGTCTTCCGATAAGTTTATCGTTATCACTAAACGATTTTTGGGTTTTTGCCATACATACTGCAAAATCGTTAAATCCTAAGCGATCGATACGTTTAAGGTTTAGCATTGCTTTTCTGTCAAAATCTACACCATCTGCACCATAAATTTCTTTAGCAATGGTTTCAATTTTTTCTTTAATTGGCGATTTCCAATCGTATAATGGTGTAAAACTTGCTGCTTTATTTTCTACAACATACACCACTGCTTTTGCTAATTCTTGTGTGCCATTTCCTCCTTTTGCCCAACCTTCAGACACTACAGCTTGTACACCTAAAGCTGCACATTTTGCAATTACTAATTCCACTTCCTCGTCGGAATCACTAATAAAAGAATTTATTGCAACTACTGGTTCTATATTAAATTTGCGAATGTTTTCAATGTGTTTTTCTAGATTTGCAAAACCTTTTTCTACACGTGCAACACTTGGTGTATTGTATTCTTCTTTTGGCGAAGCGCCATGATGGCGTAAAGCTCGGATAGTTGCTACTAAAACAACGCATTTAGGACGCAGACCTGCACTTGCACATTTTATATCTAAGAATTTTTCTGCTCCTAAATCTGCTCCGAAACCAGCTTCGGTAACGACATAATTAGATACAGATAATCCCATTTTTGTAGCAATAATAGTGTTTGTACCTTGTGCAATATTTGCAAAAGGACCTCCGTGAATAATTGCAGGATTTTTCTCTAAAGTTTGTACTAAGTTTGGTTTAATAGCATCTTTTAATAAAATTGCCATTGCATTTTCGGCTTTTAAATCTCTAGCAAATATTGGTTCTTTAGCAAAAGTGAATCCTATAAAAATATCGCCTAAACGCTTTTTTAAATCTTCAAAATCGGTTGCCATACAAAGTATTGCCATAACTTCAGATGCTGGTGTAATATTAAAACCATCTTGTCTAGGAATTCCGTTTGCCGTTCCGCCAAGACCAATGGTTATATCACGTAAGGCTCTATCGTTCATATCAATAACACGTTTCCAAGCTATTGTTCTGCCATCCAAACCTAAATTTTTAGTTTTGCTTTGTAAATTATTATCGATTAATGCCGAAAGTAGATTGTTTGCTTTCTCAACAGCGTTAAAATCACCTGTAAAATGTAAATTAATATCTTCCATAGGTACAACTTGCGAATATCCTCCACCAGCAGCACCACCTTTAATTCCAAAAACAGGACCAAGCGATGGCTCTCGTAAAACTACGGTGGTTTGTTTTCCTATTTTATTTAACCCTTCGGTAAGACCTATTGAAACAGTTGTTTTTCCTTCACCAGCAGGAGTTGGTGTAAGTGCCGTTACCAAAATTAAATTGTTTTGTTTGATTTTAGTTTCATCAATTAAAGTTAAAGGCAATTTTGCTTTATACTTACCATAATATTCTAAATCCTCTTCGGTAATATTAATTTTTGATGCTATTTCTTTAATGTGTGAAAGCTTTGTGCTTTGTGCAATTTCAATATCCGATAAATGTGCCATATTTTTGTGTTAATTTTAAGATTGCTAATTTACATAAGTTTTTAAGATGTTAAAAAATAAAAAGCAATTTATTTAAAATAAAGACTTCATTAATTCCCTAAAAAAAACAGAAAAATTAAAAAGTTACAAAAGAATTGGCTAATTACCTACATAATGTTATATTTGCAAATTCTTAAAAAGAAGTATTAAAAATAAACGTAATATAATGCAAAACAAAGGAGTAATTAAATTATTAGCAATTGTATTTGGATTGATATGTATTTATCAATTATCATTTACTTATGTATCTAATAATGTAGAGGAAAAAGCTAAAATTCAAGCTAATGGTGATGCCAATAAAGAAAAAGCGTATCTAGATTCTTTAGAAATCAATTATTTAACCACAAAATACACCTACAATGATGTAAAAGAGAGGTCATTAAATCTTGGTTTAGATTTAAAAGGTGGTATTAACGCAACTTTAGAAGTTTCGGTAAAAGATATTTTAGTTGGTCTGTCAGGTGAATCAAAAAATGCAACTTTCCGTAAAGCTTTAGCTAAAGCAAGTGATATGCAAAAAAGTACTAGTGACCCATATTTGGATTTATTTTTAAATGCTTTTAAGGAAATTAGTGCTGGTAAAATTAAACTTGGTGATCCAGATATTTTTGGTAAACTAGGTTCGGATATTACCTTTAAAACTACCGATCAAGATGCTGCCAAAATTTTAGCAAAACAAGTAGATGCATCTATTGAAACTGCTTTTAAGGTTATTCGTAACAGAATTGACCGTTTTGGAGTTACACAACCAAACATTCAACGTATTGGTAAAACAGGTAGAATTTTAATTGAATTACCTGGAGCAAAAGATATTGAACGTGTTAAAAAACTTTTAACAGGTACTGCAAAATTACAATTTTGGGAAGTTTACGAAGTTGCGGATATGCAAAATTTCTTGGCTAAAGCCAACCAAAAATTAACTACAATTTTAAAACCTACTTCTACTGAAAAAGCAAAAGATACTACCAAAAAAGAAGATGCAGTAGATAAAATTCTTTTAGGTAAAAAAGATAGCTTAGATATTAAAAATATAAGTCCGTTAGCAAGTATTTTAAACATTACACAGTACCCTCAAACACCTGTTTTAGGAACTGCTGTTGTAAAAGATACGGCAAAAATTAACGAGTATTTACATATGAAAGAAGTTCGTTCTTTACTTCCTTCTTCTTTAAAATACGCAAAATTTTTATGGGATATTCCTAAAAAGAACAACGATACTATTCGTTTATATGCTATCAAATCTAATCGTAAAGGTAAAGCACCAATCGAAGGTGATGTAATATCTAGTGCAAGACAAGAATTTAGTCAATTTAGTTCTAAACCAAGAATTACCATGTCTATGAAAAGCCAAGCAGCTAAAAAATGGGCGAAAATGACAGAAAAAAACACTGGTAAATTTGTTGCTGTTGTTTTAGATGATTTTGTATATACTGCACCAAGAGTAAATGGTAAAATCGCTGGTGGAAATACCGAAATTACTGGTAACTTTACCATTGAAGAAGCAAAAGATGTTGCAAATGCATTACAATCTGGTAAATTACCTGCTTCTGCTCATATTATACAATCGGAAATTGTTGGACCTTCTTTAGGTCAAAAAGCAATTGATAGTGGTATGAAATCCTTTTTGTTTGCTATACTTTTAGTGTTGGCATATATGATTTTTTACTACGGAAAAGCTGGTATTGCAACCAATCTTGCACTATTGATAAATATGGTATTTATGTTTGGTGTACTTGCCTCTTTCGGAGCAGTTTTAACCTTACCAGGTATTGCAGGTATTGTACTAACTATTGGTATGTCGGTAGATGCAAACGTACTTATTTACGAGAGAATTAAAGAAGAACTTGCAACTGGAAAATCTTTAAAAGAAGCAATTAATGCAGGTTATAAAGGCTCTTTATCTTCTATTTTAGATGCAAACATTACTACCTTACT
>CAYOWM010000150.1:760-4784 GCA_964407635.1 uncultured Flavobacteriaceae bacterium | reverse complement strand
AGATGTTTTAGTAGATACTTTAACAGATTTGGTAAAACGTACAAAAGAAGCACAAGCGAATAATGAAGTAATCTCCATTGCTTTTATAGGAAACGTAGTAGAGGTTTGGGAACGTTTTTACGAGGAAAATATTTTTGTTCATTTAGGTTCAGATCAAACTTCTTTACACATTCCTTGGACTGGTGGTTATTATCCTGTCGGAATTTCTTACGAAGAATCCAATCGTTTGATACGTGAAAATCCTGAATTGTTTAAAGAAAAAGTACAAGAATCTTTACGTCGTCAAGCAACAGCAATTAATAAACATACCAAAAAAGGAACGTATTTTTTTGATTATGGAAATGCTTTTTTATTAGAGGCATCTCGTGCAGGAGCAGATATAATGGCAAAAAATAATATAGATTTTAAATATCCATCGTATGTGCAAGATATTTTAGGTCCGATGTGTTTTGATTACGGTTTTGGTCCTTTCCGTTGGGTTTGTACTTCAGGTAAAACTTCCGATTTAGACGAAACCGATAAAATTGCAGCAGAAATTTTGCAGGAAATTATGGAGCATTCGCCTAAAGAAATACAATTGCAAATGCAAGATAATATAACTTGGATTAAAAACGCTAAAGCGAATAAATTAGTTGTTGGTTCACAAGCACGAATTCTATATGCCGACGCCGAAGGTAGAGTAAAAATAGCAAAAGCCTTTAACGATGCTGTGGCAAGTGGAAAAATAGGAGCAGTTGTATTAGGTAGAGATCACCATGATGTAAGCGGAACGGATTCGCCTTATAGAGAAACATCTAATATTTACGATGGAAGTAAATTTACCGCAGATATGGCAATTCATAATGTTATTGGTGATAGTTTTAGAGGTGCAACTTGGGTTTCCATTCACAATGGTGGAGGCGTTGGTTGGGGAGAAGTTATAAATGGTGGTTTTGGTATGTTGTTAGACGGAACAAAAGAAGCCGAAAATCGTTTAAAAAGTATGCTTTTTTACGATGTTAATAATGGTATCGCAAGGCGAAGTTGGGCAAGAAATGAGGAAGCTTTATTTGCTATAAAACGCGAAATGAAACGAACACCAAACCTAAAAATAACCTTGCCAAATTTAGTAGATGATACGCTTTTAAACGAATTATTTTAAATGTAAATATGCGTATATTATTTAAAAATATAAAAGAATTAGTTCAGGTTCGTGAAGATAAAATTTCCTTTGTTTCTGGTGCAGAAATGAATATTTTACCAAGTATAAAAAATGCCTATTTGTTAATTGAAAACGACACTATTTCCGATTACGGAAAAATGATGGATTGTCCTGATTTTAAAGTAGATAAAATTGTAGATGCAAGCGATAAAATAATCTTGCCAACTTGGTGCGATTCGCATACACATATTGTTTATGCAGGAAATCGCGAAGGCGAATTTGTAGATAGAATTAATGGTTTATCTTACGAAGAAATTGCTAATAATGGAGGAGGAATTTTAAATTCTGCTAAAAAACTACAACAAATATCCGAAACGGAATTATACAACCAAAGTAAAATCCGTTTAGAGGAAGTAATGCAATTAGGAACAGGAGCAGTTGAAATAAAATCAGGTTATGGTTTAACCAAAGAGGCAGAATTAAAAATGCTTCGTGTAATTAAAAAATTACATCAAAATTATCCAATAGAAATTAAAGCTACATTTTTAGGAGCACATGCCGTTCCGAAAGAATATAAAAATAACAAACAAGCGTATCTAGAAATGTTGGTTAACGAAATTTTACCAATAATTCAAAAAGAAAATTTAGCAGATTTTATAGATATTTTTTGTGAAACAGGCTATTTTTCAAAAGAAGATACCGAATTCCTTTTAAAGAAAGGACAAAAATATGGTTTATTACCTAAAATTCACGTAAACCAATTTACTAGTATCGGAGGCGTTGAAGTAGGAGTAAAGTACAATGCTCTATCGGTAGATCATCTTGAAATTATGACAGATAAGGATATGGAAATTTTAAAAGATACCAAAACAATGCCTGTAGCTTTACCTAGTTGCTCGTATTTTTTAAGTATTCCATATACACCAGCTCGTAAGATGATAGATTTAGGATTTCCTTTAGCTTTGGCAACCGATTTTAATCCAGGTTCTACGCCATCAGGTAACATGAATTTTGTAGTTGCTACTGCTTGTATAAAAATGAAAATGACTCCTGAAGAAGCAATAAATGCAGCAACAATTAACGGAGCTTACGCTATGAATTTACAGGATAAAGTTGGTTCGATTACTATCGGAAAGAAAGCTAATTTTATCCTCACAAAGAAAATACATTCGTATGCTAGTATTGCATATCTGTTTGGTTCAAATGTTATAGATTCTGTTTATCTTGAAGGGAAAGAGTTGTGATACTTTTTCATTTTATAAAGTAAGTTTATATGAATGTAATTTTTTGTATAGTTGGAGTAAAAGACCTCCAAAAAATAATTGTACTTTTGCAAGACTAATTTACAAGCTAAGATGAGTACAGAAAAAATAGATGAAATAGGCGAAGAGCATATCGGAACTTCCGCAAAAACACCTTTGCGTAGCGATGCTTTTAAAATGTCGGATACTGAAAAGATTAACGCAATAGAAAAAGATATATATAAGGTATTGCATACACTTGGTATGGATTTGACAGACGATAGTCTAAAAGGAACGCCAAAACGAGTAGCAAAAGCCTTTGTTAAGGAATTATTTGCAGGTTTAAATCCAGATAATAAACCAAAATTATCCACTTTTGACAACAACTATAAATATGGCGAAATGCTAGTAGAAAAGAACATTACTGTATATTCTACTTGCGAACATCATTTGTTACCAATTGTTGGTAAAGCACACGTTGCTTATATATCTAAAGGAAAAGTAATTGGTTTATCTAAAATGAATCGCATTGTAGATTATTACGCTAAGCGTCCGCAAGTACAAGAGCGTTTAACTATGCAAATTGTACAAGCCTTACAAGAAGCAATGGATACTGAGGATGTTGCTTGTGTGATTGATGCAAAGCATTTATGTGTAAATTCTCGTGGAATTCGTGATGTTGCTAGTAGTACGGTAACTTCGGAATTTGGCGGAAAATTTAAAGAAGAATCTATAAAACAAGAATTTCTTAATTACATTCAAATGCAAACCGAATTTGAATAAAAACTAGTTTAATTTACCTAAAATGGAAGCAATTTTTAACAATACCAAAACCGCATTTGCAATAAAAACCGATACGGAATTAGAACGAGCATATTTTTTATTTAAAATGATACAATCCGAGCCTTTAGTTCGTATAGGTACTGCTGTTACTAAATTTGCTTTAAAGGCACATATGCCTGTAGAGCATTTAATTAGAGCTTCGGTTTTTGATCATTTTTGTGGTGGAATTACCGAAGAGGATTGTATGCCAGTAATTGATAAAATGTATACAAAAAAAGTGCATGCTATTTTAGATTATTCGGTAGAAGGAAAAGAAACCGAAGAACAATTTGATTTAGCTTTAGATAAAACACTTAAAATTTTAGATTTTGTTAAAGAAAAGGATGCTATACCATTTGCTGTTTTTAAACCAACAGGTTTTGGACGTTTTGCATTATATCAAAAAATAACCGAAAAAAAAACCTTAACTCCTTCTGAGCAAGATGAGTGGAATCGTGTTTTAGAACGTTACGAAAAAGTAAGTAAAAAAGCTTATGAAAACGATGTTCCGTTATTAATCGATGCCGAAGAAAGTTGGATGCAAGATGCTGCGGATGCTTTAATTGAAAAATTAATGGAAACCTATAATAAAGATAAAGCAATTATTTTTAATACTTTGCAAATGTATCGACACGATAGAATGGCATATTTACAAAAATTACATGCTAAAGCAAAGGAAAAAGGATTTTATATTGGTATGAAATTAGTTCGTGGTGCATATATGGAAAAGGAACGAGAACGTGCCAAAGAAAACGGATATGAATCGCCAATTTGTAAAGATAAAGATGCTACGGATACAAATTATAATGCTGCAGTTAAG
>CAYOWM010000150.1:0-750 GCA_964407635.1 uncultured Flavobacteriaceae bacterium | reverse complement strand
GTATATGATGGAAAACGATAAAATGGCAATTTTTGCAGGAACACACAATGAGGAAAGTTCATATTTATTAATGGAATTAGCAAAAAAAGAGAATATTTCAAAATCCGATATACGTATGTGGTTTGGACAATTATACGGAATGAGCGATCATATTAGTTTTAATCTTGCCGAAAATGGATATAATGTTGCTAAATATTTGCCCTTTGGTCCTGTACGAGATGTAATGCCATATTTAATTCGTAGAGCAGAGGAGAACACATCGGTTTCTGGACAAACTTCTCGTGAATTGCGTTTGCTAAAACAAGAACGTAAACGCAGAAAATTAACGAAATAAGGGTCAGTTATAAAAGTAAGGGATTGTCAAAACAATTCAATAAAGAATTTTTTTTGCATAAAATACCTGTATTGATAATAGACTTTAGCAACGGTCAAGTGTATGAGCAGTGGCGACTTCCAAGCACAAAGTTAATAAAAAATTACTTAACTTTGATTTTATGCAATAATTTTATTTACAGGTACTTACTCGCCATTGGGTATATGCATTGTTCTGCGTTCGTTATTTTATTTTCCATTCAATTTTTTTCATTCTTTTCGTTATGATTTCCAATGTTTCTCTTATTTCTGTTTCTTTTGGTAGTTCGCCGTAAACCAATTTGCTAAATGTTGAAAAATAGGTTGTTTTTAGTTTTTCCCACGTATTGACGCTGTCCTTAAAAATAATTGCTTCTGTCGGGTGAACTTTTAACCATT
>CAYOWM010000149.1:0-4785 GCA_964407635.1 uncultured Flavobacteriaceae bacterium | reverse complement strand
AACCAAATCAATAAATATTTTTATGTAGCGACACAGACAACAACAAATTTCCCTTTGTATGAAGAGTTTACAAGTTCTACCTGTAATCCTTGTGCAGGTTTTAATACTACCAGTATGAATCCTTTTGCAAATGCACATCCAAATGATATTGCAGTTGTTAAATATCAAATGAACTGGCCAGCTCCAGGAGATCCATATTACACATCTGAAGGAGGCGTACGAAGATCATATTATATGGTTAGTGGTGTACCATCAATATTTATTGGAGGTGATAAATATGCAACAAGTACTCCAGGTATAGAAGCTGGTTTAGTAAATGAAAATGGTAAGGATGCTTATTTTGTAATCGATTCTTGGTTTACTTTAGATGGAAGTAACGTTACGGTGCATACTTCTGTAACACCGTATGTTACAGGAGATTTTGTTATGCACACTTCAGTTGTTGAGAAAATAACTACACAAAATGTAATGAGTAATGGAGAAACTTCTTTTGAAAATGTGATGATGAAAATGTTGCCAAACGCTTCTGGTACACCTATAAGTGCTGTAGCGGAAACTACACAATCTTTTACATTATCACATGATATGGTTTCTACAAATGTAGAAGAGTTAAATGATTTAGCAGTTGTTGTTTATGTGCAAGAAACTTCAGGGAAACGTATTATGCAATCTAAATATGTGGCAACAGCAACACCGTTGGCAACAGATAATTTTGTGTTGAATGCAGTTTCAGTATATCCTAATCCAACAAAAGGAATGTTACATATTAATACAGAAAATGTATTAAATTTTAACATTACTAATGTATTAGGTAAAATTGTAGTTGCAAATAAAACAATAAACGAAAATACTAATTTAAATATTTCAAATTTAGAAAATGGTATTTATTTTGTAAATCTTACTGATGGTTCTAACAAAGTAACGAAAAAAATAGTTTTAAGTAAATAATATAATTATGTATAATAAATTAACAATAGTATTTTTCTTATTATTTACGGTATTGGGATTTTCTCAATTTACCGTAGAAAAAGTATCCGATGGTGCTTTTATCAATGATGGTGATGTTTTTACATTTAACTCTACAGTTCTTGCAGATTCAAGTTTTGAGTTTGTAGTTCGTAATACTTCAGACCACGAAATAGATGTTGTTATATATGTCGAATCAATTACAAATACTAGTGGAAGAGATATGGAACTTTGTTTTGGAGTTTGTTATTCAGGAATAGCATTAGGTGTAAGCTATCCAAATACAAATCCAACAGCTTATCATTTGGCTATTGGCGGACAATCCGAACCTCATGGTAATCATATGTATAACCAATCTTTAGGTGATGATACAACGCAACCTGTTGAGTACGTGTTTAAATTTCATGAAGTGAATGCTAGTGGTGCAGAAATAGGTACACCAGTTACAATGACTTATAGATATGATGCAACAGCAAATGTTACCAATTTTTCTAATTTTGATTGGAATATTTATCCAACTTTGGTGCATGATAATATTTTACACGTAACAACTTCCGAGGAGTTATCTATATCTATTGTAGATTATCTTGGTAGAACGGTAAAAGACAATCTTAAAGTGAATTTAGCAAATGATGTAGTAGATCTGCAAGGTTTAGAAAAAGGAATTTATTTTGTTATTGCAGAAAATTCTATTAATGAAAAAAGTACAAAACGTATTATA
The DNA here is from genome assembly GCA_964407635.1 of uncultured Flavobacteriaceae bacterium. Taxonomy (GTDB): domain Bacteria; phylum Bacteroidota; class Bacteroidia; order Flavobacteriales; family Flavobacteriaceae; genus S010-17. Next base: position 3,098 of record CAYOWM010000149.1, on the reverse strand, counting down.
TTAAAATAATTGTTTTTGTATGCCTTATTATTAAGACCGTCTTTTGACGGTCTTTTTTTGTTATAAACAATAAATTTACTGTACTTTTATCTAATGAAATTAAACAAATCCGAAATAAAATTAAAAATTCAATCCGAAATTTTAAAAACAACAGAACTAATAGATACTTTACAAGAATTAACCAAACCAATAGAACCAGATTGTGCTATTGGTAGAGTTAGCAGGATGGATGCAATAAATAACAAAACGATAAACGAAAATGCTTTACGAAAGGCAAAACAAAAATTAGTTTCTTTAAAGATTGCTTTAGACCGTTTAGATGATGAGGATTTCGGAATTTGTGTACGATGTAATAACGAAATTCCTTTTGGTAGAATAGTCTTAATGCCACAAAGTAGATTTTGTGTATATTGTGCTTCCAAATAAAAAACAGTAACATTTACAGTTAAATTGCAACATATAAAAGAATACTAAAAAAATATGGAACACAATACTACTTTTCCGATAAAACAAAACGAGTTAAACGAATTGCGAGAGGAAGCATCCTCTTACTTAAAATCTGTACAATGGCAACAAGGTATTCGTGCAAAAAATAAAGAAAATGCAGATAATGAAAATATATTATTATTTTTATCAAAAGCAACTAATGGTAATGCAACCGAAATAACTTCCGTTTCTAAAACTATTTTAAAATTAAAAAAGAAATTATTACCAGAATCTTTAGCAATTCCGTTACAACTAAATAAAGCCTTACTAATTATTCAAGAAGCTTTGGCTTTAGGGATTTGGTTAAAAGATGCCTATTACGATTCGTCAGGTTTATCTATTTTACATGAAAGAAAATCGGCTTTAGATACACAGCAAAAACGTGAATTTGAAGCAAAAATGCAAACAGCAACCGCTTTTATGCTTTTTGGAATTTCTTATGCTATTTTATACGATTTAAAGGATGATGCAAACGACGATCTTTCCGTAATGAAAAATAAATTTGCAGGAATACCAGAATTGGCATTAACATCGCCTTTAAAAGGAATCTCTTGTATGTTGTTTTACTATGATAAATACATAAATCATCCAGAAGTTATACAGTCCGAGCAAGATATTGTAGATTTTACCTATGTGTATTTTGAAGCAATAATCGACGAGATTATGCAGCGTAAAGGCAGTTTAGATTTTACCGAAACTTTAGAGGATAGAACTTATAAAAAAGAAAAATCAGATTTTGCAATTTCAGGTTGGGAAACCGTTTTTAACGATACCATTAAAAGTGTAGAGTTTAATAAAATTAAATTTGAGCAAATTGTTGGTAATCGTGATGCAAAACACTTTGCAAAACGTTTGGTACAACGTATGTTAGCGTATGATTTTACCGAAAAGAAAAATCCTTTTCAAGAACTTGGTGGTTTTATGCCTGTTTTTATGGGTTACGGAATTCCAGGTACTGGTAAAAGTATGCTCATCGCAGCAATCGCTACACAATTAAAAGAATATTCCGATGCTTTAGATATTCCGTTTTTATTTCATCCAATGCCAGATACTTTAATTTCTACTTTTCAAGGTGGTTCTGCCGAAAAAATGGTACAATGGATGAAGCCCTTGCAAGATCCTACAAAACTTATTTTTGCACCAATCGACGATGCCGAAAACAATCTGCAAGAACGAACCACTCAAGGAGTTTCTGCTGGAGTTAAAGAAGTTATTGGTGTATTTTTACGATATACCGAAGGAGCATATGCCGTAAATTACGGAAATTCCTCTATCGGATTATTTACAAACCTACCTGAAATGTTAGATAAAGCAGTTATCTCTAGAGTGCAAGGTCGTTTTAAGATTGATGGAGCAAGAACCATTCCTGATTTTTTAGATCAAGATTATATTTGGTGGCATAAATTAGATAAAATTTCGCCAAATTTTGTAAATATGAAAAATCCAGACTACGATTGGCTTAGTAAACAAGGTTTGGCAAAAAATTTAAACGAAATATTGCAAAATTCCGATAGACCAACTGAACAGCGTGTTTTGGAAATTTACGAAGAAGTAGAAAAAAAGTATAAAGATAACGAACACCAATTTTATGCAGAATTGTATAAAAATATTCAAAAAAAATTTCCGTTTTTCTCCTCAAGAGATATTCGTAATATCCAAAAAGCAGTATCGATGCGTTTAACCGATTTTGATTTACCAGAACAGTGGTTAGAAAATCCAGAATTATTTCTGCAAAAAGACTACCAAACAAAATACACAATGTTGCAAGATGTAATGAAGCAAAATATGAAAGGTTTAAGTTTTTCGGATATTAGAAGGCAAGAAGTAATACGATATTTAGACAATATGGCAATTATTGCAGATACCGATTTTAATCGTAAAGTTGTTAATCGTGTAAAAGAATTAAATATTCGGATAGAGGCAGAACGTAGAATGAAATAATTAACTTTTTAGAAGTAATGCAAAAATTAAAAGAATATAATTTACACTATCCAAATCCTATAAAAATTACAGGATTTATGGTTGATAGATATAATAAATGTATGGAATTATTCGGAATTAAACCAACAAAATTATCCGAATTTACTATTGATGGTAAAGGTTGGAGTCCTGAAATTGCAACCGAAAAAAACGAAATACATTATTTAAATAATGGTGAAGCAAACCCGCAAGCAATTCTAATTTCGCCTCTGCAAAAGGAAGTAGAAATCTACGAACCATTTTCTACTTTTGATAAAGAATTGATAAATTTAATTTTTGAATCGTATTTTAACGAAATTAAAGATATAACTAAAGAATCGGCATTATGTATAGAGTTTAATCAAGGAATTGATGTGTATTACGACGTATATGATTTGTTAAAAATTAAAAAAATAACTATTGAATTTTATTTGATAAATGATTTAGAAGTAATAAAACAAAAGCAATTAGATTTGGTTGCCGAATTCAATAAAGATAATAATTTTGTAAACGAAAAATTACATAAAAAAATACTAAATTCCGTTAGAAAATATGGCGATTTACGAAATAGAAATCTTAATTTAAAACCTTTAAATTATATAATTAACTCTTTTTATACAAAGGCTTTCGGAGGTGTTTTTGTGTTTAAAGAT
>CAYOWM010000148.1:0-4811 GCA_964407635.1 uncultured Flavobacteriaceae bacterium | reverse complement strand
TACTGCAACACCAACAACAGTACAAGAAAGTGATTTTTCTTGGACATGGACTGCTCAGAACAATAAATTTTAACGAATAATAGTGCATATTTTTGAATTGATTAAAAGAAATTCTCTGCTTTTTTAAGTAGAGAATTTTACTATAATATATCTTAATAAATAAAATAGAATGAATAAAATAGTAGTGTTTATTTTTATGCTTTTAATGAGTATGATAACATTTGCTTTTGAAGGAAATGGTGTAGTTAGAGGAACAATTATAGATGCCAATACAGGCGAACCTGTTATGAGTGCAAATGTGATTGTGGTTGGAACAAAATTAGGAACAGTTTCCGATTTTGATGGAAATTTTAGCTTAAATATTGCCGAAGGAATTTACGATGTAAAGATATCTGCCTTAGGTTATGCTACGGTAACTTTAGAAAAAATTACAGTTATTAATCAAAAAGTAAAAACCTTGGATATTTCTCTAAAAGCTGCCGACGAACAACTCGATGAAATCGTAATTACTTCAACAAAACAAAAAAAATCCGCTTCTGCATTATTAATAATGCAAAAAAAATCGGTTAAACTTTTAGACGGAATTTCCTCTGAAAGTTTTAGCAAAACAGGTGATTCTGACGTTGCAGGAGCGTTGAAAAGAGTAACAGGTGTTTCTGTGCAAGGAGGAAAATATGTTTTTGTTAGAGGTTTAAGTGATAGATATACTAAAACTACATTAAATGGTGTAACAATTCCAGGCTTAGATCCAGATAAAAATACCGTTCAAATGGATTTATTTCCAACTAATTTGGTTGATAATATTGTGGTATACAAAACGTTTACTCCAGATTTAGACGGAGATTTTACAGGTGGTTTGGTAGATATTAGTACTAAAGATTTTCCTAGAAGTAAAACCTTAGAAATTGGTCTTGGACTTGGATATACAAACGGAATGAATTTTAATAAAGATTTTGTGCTTTATCAAAAGGGTAAAAACGATTGGTTAGGGTTTGGTAATAGTACCAGACAATTAGGTTTTAGCAGTGATACATATATTCCTGATGAATCCTTAAACGATCCAAAATTAACCGAATTAACCAATAGTTTTTCCAAAGAATTAGGCGTAACTAAAGGTGCAAATTCATTTTTAGATCAAAATTTTAGTATTAGTTTTGGTAATCAATATCAGAAAAAAAAATATACTTTAGGGATAAATTTAGCCTTTAATTATGCTAATGATTATAAATATTACGATGATGTAATTCAAGGTGTATATTTTAAAGATGCCGATAAAAATGTAAATAAATTAGACAAACGTGAAGTTACCAATGGTTCTTTTGGTGAAAATACGGTGATTTGGAGTGGATTACTTGGTACAGCATTCAAATTTGATAAAAGTAAGTATGCTCTTTCTGTTTTTCATAGTCAAAACGGAAATGGACAAGCTGCAGATTATATTTCGCAAAATTTTGATGAAACAAATGCAACGTTATATAAAGATGCTATTCAATATACACAAAGAAGTGTAACCAATATTATTTTAAAAGGAACACATCATATTGCAGATAATGATTTTGTAATTGATTGGAAAGTTTCACCATCATTAGCAAATATTTTAGAACCAGATGTGCGTTCTACCAGATTATCTTTTGATGCTACAACAGGAACTTTTAAATTACAATTAGGCGATGGAGCTGGTATTGATAGATATTACCGATTTTTAAACGAACAAACATTAGCAACAAAAATAGATGCTTTGTATAGATTAAAAGAAAAAAATAAAATGAAAATAGGATTTTCAAACACCTATAAGTACAGAGATTATGAAATATTGAGTTATGTATTTGAAAAGACATCAGATTTTGATTCGTTTACCGAAAATCCAAATGATATTTTAATTGATGCAAATATTTGGAATGCAACAACACAATCAGGAATGTATGTAAAAGGTTCTCAAAACTTAAATAATACGTACAAAGCAACCAGTAATGTTCTAGCTTTTTATGCAATGGATGAAATGGAAATTAATCAAAAAATTAAAACAATTTTTGGTGTTAGAGCCGAAAAAGCAACTATTGATTATGATGGTTATTACACCAATATCCCGTTTAAAAAACGAGTACACGATGAATTGGTAATTTTACCTTCTGTAAATTTTATTTATGCAATTAACGATAATGCTAATTTACGTTTATCCTATTCGCAAACTGTTGCAAGACCTTCGTTTAAAGAAAAATCTAATGCACATATTCAAGATCCGATTTCGCAAAATAATTTTATAGGAAATTTAGATTTAAAAGAAACCAATATAAATAATGTGGATATTCGTTGGGAAAATTTCTTTAAAAAAGGACAGATGATTTCAATTAGTGGTTTTTATAAAAATTTCAAAAATCCAATAGAATTAGTGCCTTTTCAATTAAGTCCGAATTCTATTCAGCCTAAAAACACCAATAAAGCAATTGTATTCGGAGCAGAATTCGATGCAAAAAAGAATATAACGAACGAAAATGCAAAATACCAAGTTGCAGTAGGAGCAAATATTAGTTATATTTTCTCTAAAGTGAATACTAAAGAGGTTATTGTAGATGTTTCTGGTAAAACCGAATACGAACTAAGACAAGAAAATGCACGAATAGGCGAAAAAATTGATCCATATAGAACTATGCAAGGACAATCTCCATATATTATAAATGCTTCGGTTAATGTAAATCGAGATAATTTTGACGCAACTTTAAGCTACAATGTACAAGGAAAAAAATTAGTTATTGTTGGTAGCGGAATTGTTCCCGATGTTTTTGAAAGTTCGTTTAATAGCTTGAATTTTAAAGGAACATATAAATTTGGAAACGATGGTAAATATACAGTAAGTGCATCCTTTAAAAATATTTTAAATGCTAATTTTAACCAACATTTTGAATCCTACGATGCTTCGGATGCCATCTATCGTCAATATTCTAAAGGACAAAATTTTAGTTTGGGATTTTCGTATAAATTGTATTAAATAGCGATTAATGTAAAATAATTGTTAAGTAAAAATCGGACAGTTAACAATTTCGTAAAATATAAATTTAAAGTAGCTGTATAAAATTATCTAATTTTGTTTTGATGAGTAGTAAGCACAAAATATTATTGGTTGATGACGAGCCAGACATTTTAGAATTTTTGGTATATAATTTCGAAAAAGAAAAATATACGGTTTATACAGCTACAAATGGAAAAATAGCAATTGAATTGGCAAAAGAAATACAGCCAGATTTAATAGTTTTAGATGTTATGATGCCTGAAATGGATGGTATGGAAACTTGCGGATTATTACGAGATTTACCAGAATTTAAAGATACTATAATCGTTTTTTTGACCGCTCGTAGTGAGGAATATTCCGAAATTGCAGGGTTTAACGCAGGAGCAGATGATTATGTTACCAAACCTGTGCGACCTCGCACCTTAATAGCTAGAGTAAAATCACTACTAAAGCGTAAAGAAAAGGATGCACAAAATACTAAAGAAATTGTTATTGGTGATTTAACAATTATTCCTGAAAAAAGAATTGTTACCATTGCAGGGAAAGAAATTTTTTTACCAAAAAAGGAATTCAAAATATTAATGCTTTTAGCTTCAAAACCCGAAACTGTTTTTCTTCGTGAAGATATTTACCACAATGTTTGGGGTTCATCTGTAGTTGTTGGCGATAGAACTTTAGATGTGCACATTAGAAAATTACGAAAAAATATTGGTAATACTATTATTCGTACACATAAAGGAATCGGTTATTCCATAAATGTATAGTACTTTAAATTGTAAAAAAATACATATATAACATATTGTAATATAATAACTTACGTGGTTTTAAAAACTTTGGCACAATACTTGAAATTATACAAGTAAACAAAGCGGTTTCCGAAAAGCTTATAGAGTAGGAATAACCTTTTAAAACCAATATTATGAAAAAAGGTATATTATTTTTGGTAATGTTATTATTGGTTTCTACTGTTGAAGCCAAAAGTACCAACAAGCTAAACAGCAAAACAGGTTATTATGGACATAGATACAGCAGACCTGTAACATTTGTCGAAAAAGGAGTGAAATTCTACATTTATTTAGATGGCGAAATGGACTTTGAAATTATGCAACGACCAACATATTATGGAACAAATTCATACTATGGCAATTCGTATTACAGAGGAAAATCTAAAAATCGTAAAAATGGTGCAAGACATAACAATACAGAAATAAAGCGTCATGGAATTTCTGATAATTTTATCCATTATGATTATCATGGTAGAATTAACAGAATAGGCAACACACACATTGCATATAATTATTTTGACCAAGTTGTGCGTATTAACGGAATTTTCATCACATACAGACACCATGATGTAACTAGAGTAGGACAATTGCGAATTGTACGAACTAGGTATGGCGATTTGCGATATATCGGAAGCGTAAAACCAAGATATTATTACCATTCAGGATATTATTCTAATTTTTATAACGATTATTTTTATGATGATTTTATCTACGATTGGAATGATGACTTTTTTGAAAATGATGATTTTTTTAACGAATACGAACAATTTCAAGAGGATGATGATTTTTATTATTACCGTTCAAAAAGAAAACAAACCAAAAGAGGTAAAACTGGTAAAGCTGAAAAAAAGCAAAAATTGATTAAACGCCGAAAAGCAAAAAAGCCTACAAATCAAAACAAATAGTAGCTATGATTGGGATTAAGTTCCTAAAAACTGTCAAGATTTTCTTGGCAGTTTTTTTTTGTCAGTTATTAAAGTTGGGAATTATCAAAACAATTCAATAAAGATTTTTTTTTG
>CAYOWM010000147.1:0-4813 GCA_964407635.1 uncultured Flavobacteriaceae bacterium | reverse complement strand
TTGTTGTAAAGTTAGATTAATTATTTTGTATTTCCAAGAAAATTTGATAACTTTTTTCCAATTTTTATAGTTATCCCTTAGTAAGTCGCTATTTCTAGCGATATCCGTTTAACTTCAAAATACGTTATAAATTTGTCCTCTTTTTCCGTTTTACCTCTCTAAAAAAATAGTACACGTCTTTTGAAATTAAATGGTATTACAAAAAAAATATAGACTATTTTTCTTACATAGTTTTCAGTTCGTATTATCTTTTGTATTTTTACGTTTTTATTAAGCTAAAATAAGTTAGTAATGTCGTTAGAAAATTATTTCAAAAAGTATAGAGAAAATATTATTGGTAAACAGCAATTTTTTGAAACACCTTATGGCAAAAAAAAAATTATTTATACCGATTGGACTGCTAGCGGACGATTATACAAACCAATTGAAGATAAAATAACTAAAGATTTTGGTCCTTTTGTTGCTAATACACATACCGAAACATCGGTTACAGGTTCTGTAATGACAAAAGCATACCATAAAGCCAGAGAAATTATAAAAAAACACGTTAATGCAAATCAAAACGATGTCTTAATTACCGAAGGTAGTGGTATGACAGGTGTTATAAATAAATTTCAACGAATTTTAGGTCTGCGAATTAGCGATAATTTAAAACAATTTACCAACTATCCAGAAGCCTTAAAACCAATTGTATTTATTACACATATGGAACACCATTCCAACCAAACATCATGGTTAGAATCGGTTGCCGATGTTGTGATAATTCCTTTTGATTCTGATGGTTTGGTTTGTATAAAATCTTTTGTAGAATTACTTGAAAAATATAAAGATAGAACTAACAAAATTGCTTCGGTTACCGCTTGTTCTAATGTAACAGGAATTCAACCAAATATCTATGAAATTGCAAAAATAATTCATACATATAATGGTGTTTGTTTTGTAGATTTTGCCTGTTCTGCTCCTTATGTAGAAATAAATATGCATAAAAATTCCGACAGTTATTTTGATGCCATTTTCTTTTCACCTCATAAATTTTTAGGAGGTCCAGCAACTTCTGGCGTTTTAATTTTTAACAAAAACCTATACAAAAATAAAACACCAGACAACCCTGGAGGCGGAACGGTAAACTGGACCAACCCTTGGGGAGAACATTCGTATGTAAACGATATTGAAATTCGTGAAGATGGTGGAACTCCAGCATTTTTGCAAACCATAAAAATTGCTCTTGCAATACAATTAAAGGAAGAAATGCAAGTAGAAAAAATATTAAAACGAGAACACGAACTAAATAAAATTGTGTTTGACAAATTAAAATCAATTAAAAATATTAAAATTTTAGCTGGTCATATTACCGATAGATTAGGTGTTTTTTCTTTTTATATTGATGATTTGCACTTTAATTTAGCCGTTAAAATGTTAAACGATAAATTCGGAATTCAAACTCGTGGAGGATGCTCATGTGCTGGTACGTATGGTCATTTTTTACTACATGTTGATCCGCAAAAATCCCATGAACTAATTCATAAAATTGCCGATGGTTGCTTGGTTGAAAAACCTGGCTGGATTAGAATGTCTATACATCCTACAATGACCGATGCGGAAATAATTTTTGTTTGCGATAGTATTATTAGCCTTTCTCAAAATTTTAAACAATGGAAAAAAGACTATATTTACGATGAAAATTCAAATGAGTTTAAACATAAAAATGAATCTAACTTTGAGGATGCTTTAGTAAATAAATGGTTTTCATAAAAAATAAAACAGATGCAAAAAAAAATAATAGCAATAATTCCTGCACGTTATGGTTCTACTAGATTAGAAGGGAAACCTTTAGTTGATATTTGCGGAAAACCAATGATTCAACGTGTGTATGAGCAAACAAAAAAAGCAGTGCAAAATGTAGTTGTAGCAACGGATGATACGCGTATTTTTGAAGCTGTAAAAAACTTTGGAGGTGAGGTTGTAATGACTTCCAAAAAACATAAAACAGGAACAAATAGATGTCTAGAAGCCTATCAAATTTTGTCAAAAAAAGAAACTTTTGATGTTGTTATAAATGTACAAGGCGACGAACCTTTGCTTGAACCAAATCAAATTACCGAATTAATTTCTTGCTTTGAGGATACCAAAACGACTATGGCAACCTTAGCAATTCCTACCAAAGATAAAGCGGAATTAAAATCTGGTGTTTTTGTTGTAATGGATACAGAAAAATTTGCTTTGTATTTTAGCAGAGCTGTAATTCCGTTTAATCGTGACGAAAACAAAGCAAATTGGCATACAAAACATACGTACTACAAACACGTAGGAATGTATGGTTTTACGCCAAAAACCTTACTAGAATTTTCTAAATTATCCGAATCGAGTTTAGAAAAAATAGAAAAATTAGAACAATTACGATGGTTAGAAAATGGCAATAAAATAAAAATAGCACTCACAAAATACAATTCTGTTGCTGTTGATACGTTAGAGGATGTAAATAAAGTGATTAAAATAATTAGTAATAAAGTTTAGATTTGGTTACTTTTGCAATTAATTTAGAAAGAAAAAAAACAAACGATGTTAAAATATAACTTTAAAAATATAATTTCTGTTTTAGTACTTATCTTATTTACTTTTATTTCGTGTAGTGAAGAAGTAGAAATAAATTTAGGAAATATTCAAGAACCAGTTGTGGCACAATTTCAAGTAGATTTTGATGGTGAAACTTGGATTGCAGACCGAACCGTTTCGGTAATTGATAATGGTGTAACTACGATTACAGCATTTAAAAATAATGATACAGAATCCATTGTAATTACTTTGCAAAGTGATGAAGTTGGTGCGTATACTTTTGATAACGGATCAAATATTGGTCAAATTTCATACACAGAATCTCCATCTGCACAACCATATACAAGTACCGCTCCATATCCTGTTGGTAGAGTGGATGTTACTGAAATTGATACGCAAAATCAACTTATATCAGGAACATTCTTTTTTTTAGGAACACGAACAATACAACAGTTTGATGCAAATGGAGATCCTGTTTTAGATGCTAATGGTAATCCTGTTTACGAAATAGAATCAAAAGATTTTACAAACGGAATATTTAACCATCTTATTTACACTACAACAATTACTGATCCTACTGATCCAACCGATCCAAACACAGATGAATTTTATGCAAAAATTGATGGAACGGAATTTGTAGAGGAAACGTTATCTGCTGTAAAAAGTGATATTTCAGGTGTTTCTGTAATTACCATTCGTGCAACTCGAGATGGATCTAATAATATTTTTGAACTACAAGTTCCTGCAGATATCGCAACAGGAAATAACTTACTAGTTTCAAGCACCACAGATCCTGCAAATGATACCGTTGCAACGTATCGAATTTTAAGTACTTCTCAAAATTTTGGAGCAGCAACTAGCACGACGATACCTTTGCCATTATTACAAATTACACAACACGATGTAGCTAATAAAAAATTAAAAGGAACTTTTGAATTTACAGCTGCAAGAATCGGAGGAGGAACAGAAACTATTGAATTTACAGAAGGAACTTTTTCGGTTACTTATACTGAGTAGTTGTACTACAAATTCTATAAAATGAAAAACACCTTTATATGTATAGCAATTTTTCAGATAACACTAATCTTTAGCCAAACTGCAATAAAGACACCTTTAGATTTATTATCACTGTCAGATTTTAACATCCATTCAAACGTTATTAAATATGAAGAAAAATCGTATATAATGCCGTTTTTTTTAGATAGTAAATTTAAACCAGCTAAAAAGCAAAATAAACTTACTTCGTATGTTGTTAGGAAATTTAATAATAAAGGTCTTTTAACTCAACAAAATTATATTTTAAAAAATAAATTCTATATATATTCGTATGATAATAAATATAGATTGACTAAAATTGAATTTAATGATGGATTCAAAATATTTAACTATAAAAATAATCGTGTTGTTAATTGGAAGTATATTTTAAAAGATTCAACAGTTCGAGTTCATTCAATTTCAAAATATATGACTGATGGAAAACTTATCGAATCAAAAATAAATTTCAATACAGATTTTAATAAAAGTGAAATAATAAAAAAATATGCATATAATGATTATAACGATTTGATTGGTGTTATTACTACAAAACAAGGTTTTTCTGGAAAAGAAAAAAAATGTGCTTATGATTATGATCAAAATCATAATATGATTCATTCAAAATGTATTGATAAAATGGAATTTGATGTTTATATTTCTGATGATTTATTTTTTTATAAAGATACTACTCTATATAAAAAAATCCACATGGATTTTAGAAATGGTATTCCTGTAGGAAAGTATATTTATGAATATGACAATTTAAGAAGAGATTCTATTGTAACCTCATATTCCATAGAAAAAAATAAACCAATAAAAACAGAAAAGAAAGAAACCATATATAATGCCAATGGTGCTATTATACATATAAAAAATCAGCATTATCATAAATCTAAATGGATAAACACAACTCACGAAGAATATAAATACAAATACGACAACTATGGTAATTGGATAATTAAATGTTATATACGTAATGAACCAAAAAATGTTAAAATTAGATATTTTACCTATACAGATAAGACTAATAGCAAGTTTATAACTAAAGAAGAAGCTTTGTTATTTTGCAATCCCAATTACAAAGAATCGCTAATTGAATTTAACAAAAAAAAATTAAATATAGAAGAAAAGGAAGTTGATGAAAATAATGGGTCAGATATAAAAGTTGGGGAAAAGTTATAAAAAGTTATCCCATTTGCTTGTAAATATAAAATAATTAATCTAA
>CAYOWM010000146.1:0-4822 GCA_964407635.1 uncultured Flavobacteriaceae bacterium | reverse complement strand
TGTAAAGTTAGATTAATTATTTTGCATTTACAAGCAAATTTGACAACTTTTTATACTTTTATCTAAATCTGTTTTTTTATTGTCGTTATTAAAAAGTGCTGTAAAGTTAATTTATTACTTGAATTTAAGCTTTTTATAGCTTACAACTGTTCTAAATATTCCTTATTATAATAATACGAATTTTTTTCTACATATAAAATTGCGTTTGGTCCTTCATTAAAAAGTAAATCTAAAATACTTAGATTTTTAATAAAACCATGTTTTTCAGAAAATACTTGTCTATATTTTGGTAAAATAGCAGTTATTTCTTGCTTTGCATGGACTAAAAAACGATAATCATTCTTTACTTTTACTTGGTATTCTGTAGATTTGGAATAGGAAATATTAATTGGTAATAAAGAATTTACTAATTCGAATATTTTTATATTAAAATCGAGTAAAAAAGTCGTTTTATTGCTAAAAATAGGTAAAATATCATCAATATAAAATTCGTAAAATGGAGAGGATTTATAAGCCGAATCCAAGGATTTTAAATGTTCTTTTTGCCAATTTTCGGCATAACTAATCTTTATATCTTTTGTTTTTTGTTTGCTAGAGCCTTTAATTACTGGTATATTTAAAAGTTGTTTTCCATTTGCACCATAAATATAGCATCTATTTCTGTAGGTTTGTTTTTGAAAATTATCCGATACTTCAAAAATAATAGCCTTTGCTTCTATCATCTTTTGATATTGCAAAATTGTTGGAAAATATGTTGGATGAAATAGCAAATTATTCCTCCTTTTTTTTCTTGATAAAGTTTTTATAAGCTAAATATAAAATAACCAATCCAATAAAATAATATAAATACGAAACAGGTTTTCCACTTCCGCCAACGGTTGTAAACCAACGTTCCCATCGTGGACTTTTACCATCCCAACTCATCCAAATAAACACGGGTTTTCCTACTACATGATCAAACGGAACGTATCCCCAATATCTAGCATCTAATGAATTTTGACGATTATCTCCCATCATCCAGTAGTAATCTTGTTTAAAAGTATAAGTATCTGTTTTTTTACCATTTATAAAGAATTCATTACCATTTTCAGCAAAACTAACGCCTTCGTACCGATGCAATACATCTCTATAAAAAGGAATATTATCTGCGGTTAATGTAATAGTTTCTCCTTTTTTTGGCATATAAATTGGTCCAAAATTATCAATAGACCATTTGTATCTTTCATCGTGTGGAAAAATAGATTTGTCATATTTTCCTTTAGGAGAAATTTGCTTTTCTAAACCAATTACATTTGGATTATTTTTAACTCTTTTCGCAGTTTCGTCATCTAAGTTTAAAAGTACTTTTCCATCGTAACTTCGTCTTGCTTCTTTAATTTTATAGGTTTTAAGCAATTCATTAATCTTATTAAAATCTTTTACGGTAACAGCATAGAAAAATTGTGGTTTTGCACGATCTGGCATAATGGATTCTTTTCCGTTGATATAAATCGTGCCATTTTTAATTTCCATGGTATCTCCAGCAATAGCAACGCAACGTTTAACGTAATTTGTCTGTTTATCTAGCGGTTTATAGGTAAATTTTCCTGAATGGTCTCCCCACATTGTCTTTAAGGTATCGGCAGGCCAATTAAAAACTACAATATCGTTTCGTTTAATTTTTTGCAAACCTGGCAAACGCATATATGGCAATTTAATTTTATTCCAATACGATGGTAAACCTGTTTTAGGAATAGAATCATGAACCATTGGTAAAGCAACAGGTGTTATTGGCACTCGTGCTCCATAATGAAATTTACTCACAAATAAGTAATCACCAACTAATAAGGATTTTTCTAGCGATGAAGTCGGAATTGCATAAGGTCGCATAAAATAGGTGTGTACAATGGTTGCTGCGACAACTGCAAAGAGAATAGCACTAGTCCAAGTGCTAACATTCTTAACTATTTGCTCATTATCACGACTAATATATTTGGTTTTTTTATTAAAATTTACATAAACCAAAAACAAACCCAAGCTTAAAAATGCAAATACAGTATATCGTTTTTTACGATAGCCAAATACATGTAAAAATTCGTATGTAACTACAATTAACATAATGTTTCCTACAACAGGAACAAATAGTAATATTGTCCACCACCAAGGTCTTTCAATAATTTTAATTGCAATAAAATAGTTATAAATAGGTACAAACGCTTCCCATTTTTGCCTACCAGCTTTCACAAATAAATTACTAAAAATTAAGATTCCTATTACAAAGGAGGAAATGACGATTATGTTAATAAGTAAAACTATGTTCATTTTTTATTTTTTTATAAGGATAAAACATCTTTCATTGTAAAGATGCCTTTTTTATTGTGTATAAATTCGGCTGCCATAATTGCTCCTAAAGCAAAACCTTTTCTGTTTTTCGCAGTATGTTTAATTTCTATTATATCCACATCCGATTCGTATTCTACAATATGTGTGCCTGGTGTATTTTCAATTCGTTTAGCAATTATAGGCAAACCTTCTTCTTTTCTTAATATATCCAAATACCACCTATTTAATTTAAAATTTTCTAAAATTGGCTCTGTTAAGGCTATTGCAGTACCACTTGGAGCATCCATTTTTTTTACATGGTGAATTTCTGTAATATTTGGCTCATACATTTGGGAATAATCAGCCATTAATTTTGCTAGATATTTATTTAATTCAAAAAATAAATGAACCCCTAAACTAAAATTTGAAGCATGTAAAAATGTGCCATTATGCAATTTACAAATTTCTGAAATTTCTTCATATTCTTCTAACCAACCTGTTGTACCTGAAACAATTGGCGTATTGTTTTCCAAGCAATACTTTACGTTATCAAAAGCGGCACTTGGATACGTAAAATCCAAAGCAACATCTACATTAGATAAGTCTTTTTTTTCTTCACCATATGTAATTTTTAATACAACGGTGTGGCCTCTTTTTATGGCAATTTTTTCAATTTCTTTTCCCATTCTTCCGTAACCAAAAAGTGCTATTTTCATTTTAAAATTTTATATTAAGGGTTAAACCATAACTCACCAAATTGGTATCTGGGAGTAAAAAAACATTTGGTTGAAAAGACAAGCTATCATCTAATTTTTTATCTGGTAAATGTGCATCTACATTTGCTTCTAATACATTAAGTACATAAAGTCCTATTGTAGCAAATAACGCTAAATCACGCTGTTTTTTATATGTTGTAATTCCTCTTTCTAATCCTGTTTCATCTAAATTTTGAAATTCGTGTGGTTTACCTGCTAATTCTAATTTTAGTGCATCTAAAAAACGTTGGTAATTGTCATTATTTTTTTTGTAAAAATAAATAGATGTACCTAAAGCTGCGTAAACAATAGGTATTTTCCAGTATTTTTTATTGTATGCTTGTCCTAAACCTGGTAAAATAGCAGAATAAAAAGCTGCTTTTGCAGGAGCTATCGGATTATCACTTAAATCTTGGTACAAAATAGGCTCTTTAACCTGAATAGCATCATTTTGTGCAACTAAATTAGCTGTAAATAAGATAAAAAAGAATATTTGAAAAATCCTATTCATCTATTTCAATAAATTTTTAATGCGATTAAAATCTTCTTCCGAATGAAACGGAATTTCAATTTTGCCCTTATTTTTCCCTGAAGTTTTGATAGAAATTTTATGACCGAAAAAGGTGCTTAAATCTTTTATTGCCTTGGAAACATAAACTGGCATATCGTTTTTAGTTGCTTTATCTGTTTTATTAACAGGATTTTTAGCTTCTTTTACTAATTGTTCCGTTTGACGAACCGAAAGTTTATTTTCAATAATTTTGCTATAAATTTCTAGTTGCGTATCTTGGTTATCTACATTTACTAAAGCACGACCGTGTCCCATAGTTAAAAACCCATCACGCATACCAGTTTGCACAATTGGATCTAATTTAAGCAAACGTAAAAAATTGGTAATAGATGAACGGCTTTTCCCTACACGTTTTGCCATTTGGTCTTGTGTAAGTTTAATTTCGTCAATCATTCGCTGGTAAGATAAGGCAACTTCAATTGGATCTAGATTTTCACGTTGTACGTTTTCAACCAATGCCATTTCGAGCATTTCTTGGTCATTTGCCAATCTAATATAAGCAGGAATAGTTTTATTTCCAATTAATTTGGAAGCACGAAACCTACGTTCACCAGAAACTATCTGAAAAGCATTTCCTTTTAATTTACGAACGGTAATTGGCTGAATTACACCTAATTCTTTAATTGAATTAGCTAATTCTTGCAAAGCTTCCTCATTAAAATGCGAACGAGGTTGAAACGGATTTACTTGAATAGATGCAATATCTATTTCAACAATAGAACCAACTAATTTTTCTGCATTTTTATCTTTAGCAGTAATAATATCCTCTTTACTATCTTTAAGTAAAGCCGATAAGCCCCTACCTAAAACTTGTTTTTTCATTGCTTTTGCCATCTTATTGGTTTCTTTTTAAGATTTCGTTTGCTAGGTTAATATAATTTACAGCACCTTTACTTGTTGCATCGTAGGCAATAATACTTTCGCCATAACTTGGTGCTTCACCTAATTTAATATTTCGCTGAATAATGGTTTTAAATACCATATTATCAAAATGTTTCCGCACTTCATTTACAACTTGATTGGATAAACGCAAACGCGAATCGTACATCGTTAGTAACAAGCCTTCAATTTCTAAATCTACGTTATGAATTTTTTGCACACTTTTAATTGTATTTAACAATTTTCCTAAACCTTCCAAAGCAAAATATTCGCATTGAATAGGAATAATAACCGAATCAGCTCCTGTTAAAGCGTT
>CAYOWM010000145.1:0-4850 GCA_964407635.1 uncultured Flavobacteriaceae bacterium | reverse complement strand
GCATCAACAAGCACAACATGTCTATTATTATCGCTTAAATATTTGGCAATAATTCTTGAAAATTCACCAGCACCAATAATTAAAACACCATTTGATTTTTTTAAAAAGACACCTAATAATTTAGCAATAAATCTTGCTGTTGTTGCATTTAGCATTACGGTTCCTAAAACAATCATAAATACTAAAGGAGTAATTAATTCTGCATTTTTAATACCAAGATTTACTAGTTTTAATCCAAAAAGAGAAGCAATACCTGCAGCTACGATACCTCTAGGTCCAACCCAACTAATAAATAGTTTTTCATTGGCTTTTAATTTTGATTTGTAAGTGCTTAAAAATACACCAATTGGTCTTATTAAAAAAACTACGGCTAAAAATAAGAATACTGTATTCCAATTGTAAATTGCTAATAAATCGGATATATTAATATTTGCAGATAGCAAAATGAATAAAATAGATATTAATAAAACGCTTAATGTTTCTTTAAAATAGAGTAAATCTTTTAAGTTTGGCAAACCTATATTACCAATAACCATTCCCATAACTACTACAGCTAACAAGCCAGATTCGTGAGCAAATGCGTCGGATAGTACAAAGACACCAAGCACCATAGCAAGTGAAAAGGCATTTAATAGATAATACGGAACAAGTTTGCGTTTGATTATAAGTACCATAGCATGTGCAAAAGTAAAACCAAAGGTAGAGCCAAATAATACAATTTTACCAAATTCGATTAATGCAGTTTTGGTGAAAGCATGTCCTTCTTCAACACTAATAAATTCAAAAACTAAAACGGCAACTAACGCTCCAATTGGATCGATAAGAATTCCTTCCCATTTTAAAATTGCTGAAATATCTCTTTTTAACGGAATATTTCGTAAAATAGGTGTAATCACTGTTGGACCAGTAACAATGATTAAAGCCGAGAATAAAAAAGAAATTTCCCATGATAATTCGTAAATATAAAAAACAGCTATTGCAGCTCCTATAAACGTAACTAAAGATCCTAATGTTATTAGTTTAGAAATTACAGAACTAACATTTTTAACTTCGTTTAATTTTAAGGTTAAACCACCTTCAAATAAAATAATACTTATTGATAAGGATACAAAGTAAAATAAGCTTTCGCCAGGAAACAAACCTTTTGTACCATTCCAAATTGGCTCTAGCCATTTGGAACCATCTCCAGTATATAATGTAGATATTGGACCAATTAATAATCCAATTAGTAATAAAGGTAAAATCGCAGGGATCTTAAAACGCCATGCAAACCATTGTGCTAATATTCCGAATATAATTACACTTGCTAATTCTGTCATAATTTATTGTTGTAAAATCATTTTAAAAACCATATCAGTATAAAAATTTGTTATGGCATTTTTATCCTTTTTGGTATTTGTTATAGAAGGTAAATGTTTTGTATAATATCGTTGTTGTTGTGCACCTTCGATAATTGTAGTAACTAGCATTTGTGCATATATAAAATTTTTATTTACCGCTAAAATTAGTGAGGTAACTTTATTAATTACTTTTTTATACGATTCAAACCATCCGTTTTTATTTTCTGTATCTACATCTTTTGTGTGAATTACTTTAGAAAATTCAGTTATTATAATTCTGTTTAAAGTAATTTCATTAATATGCGAAATGGATGGATCTTCCTTAATATCGGTTGTTAAAATAGTAATTGCATTTTTTAATTTTACAATATCCGAATCTATATTTAATGTTGCTAGAGAGATTTGATAATATACCCAATTCCAGTACCAACTTGCTAAATAGACTAGTAGTTGGTGTTTGTTTTCAAAATACCGATATATGGAACTTTCGGTGGAATTTATTTGAATACTTAACTTTTTAAAGGTGAATTTTTCAAAACCCAAATTATCAATCATCTCAATACTATTCGTTATTATTTTTTGTCCTAAATTAGAAGAATTAGGATTTTTAACATATAGTTGCGAGGCTACTTTTAGTAACAAACCAAAATTTGTCATAAATTTGTTTTTTGCAAATATAATAGTATTACTATCATTAACAAAAGTTTTACTACTTTTTTTAAAAAAATAAGTATTAGGATAGTAAAAAAAAATTTTTATCTTTAGCCAAATTAAAAATAACAAATAATTGGATTATAAAATACTCATAACTTACTTAATAGGCTTTTTAATTGTTGCTATTGCAGCAGAAAGGATTTCTAAATTCTTTCAAAAAGTAAACTTTCCTATTATAACAGGATTAATAATAACTGGTATTGTTGGTGGTTCGTCTTTTTTAAATTTTATTACTGTTAGAGAAGTTGGACAATTAAATTTTTTAAACCAATTGGCTTTGTCTATTATTGCATTTTCGGCAGGTTCAGAACTTCATTTAAGTGAATTGCGTAGTAGAATGAAAACGATAAAATGGATGACTATTGGCCAATTATTTTCAACGTTTATTCTTACTAGTTTTGTGGTTTATTTTGCGTCTAATTACATTCCATTTATGGCAGAAATGCCTAAGAAACATAAAATTGCAGTTGCGATTCTTTTCGGAACTATTTTTGTTGCACGTTCGCCATCTTCTGCAATTGCTGTAATTAACGAAATGCGAGCAAATGGTCCGTTTACTAAAACAGCAATGGGAGTTACAGTAGTAACCGATGTGTTGGTAATTATTTCTTTTGCAATTTCTTTCTCTATTGCAAAAGCATTTATCACAGACAGTACAATTGATTTGTCATTTTTACTTGTTTTAGTACTCGAATTAGCTACTTCTATAGGAATTGGTTATTTGTTAGGAAAGCTATTAGTAGTATCTTTTAACAATAAATTTCACGATAAAGTAAAATCTATTATTGTAATTGCTTTAGGTTTTGGTGTGTATTTATTTACCGATTTTGTAAAAGAATATAGCAAAGAATCACTACATCATGAATTTGTATTAGAACCATTATTAATTTGTATTATTGGTGGTTTTGTCATTACAAATTACAGCAAACATCGTGTGGAATTTGCCGAACTTATCGAAAAAATTAGTCCAACAATTTATATTATATTTTTTACACTTACAGGTGCTTCTTTATCCATTCAAACTTTTATTAGTGTGTTTGGTATTGCTTTAGCATTTTTCTTTTTACGATTAATAACCATGTATTTTGGAGGGATTTTTGGTGTTGTCGTAGGAAAAGATGCTAAAAAATACACACACATTGCTTGGATGCCATATTTGACACAAGCAGGAGTTGCTTTAGGTTTGGCAACAATAATTGCACACGAGTTTCCTGTTTGGGGACATCAATTTGAAACTATTATAATTGCCATTGTAGTGATAAATCAAATAGTTGGTCCTCCGTTGTTTAAATGGGCTTTAAATTTTGTGGAAGAATCGCATTTACGTGCAAAAATGTCTTTAGAGCAAAGTTCTAGAGATGCCGTTATTTTTGGCGTAGAAAGCCAATCTATTGCTCTTGCTAATCAATTAAATAAACATAATTGGAAAACGCGTATTGTTTGTATGGACGATTATGATACCAATGATGCAAAAAATCATGAAATAATTGTATTAAACACGCAAAATCCTTCAATTTCGGAATTAAAATCACTGTCTTTAGAAAAAGTAGAAGCAGTTGTTTTGATGCTTTCTGATTCAAAAAATTTACATCTTGCAGAATTAATTTACGAACATTGTGGTACAAAAGAAGTAATTGTTAGACTAAATAATAGAGAGTATTTTGAAAGGTTTCACGACCTAGGTTGTTTAATTATCGAACCAGCTACAGCAATGGTTAGCTTATTAGATCATTTTGTACGTTCGCCAAATGCAGCTTCGTTATTACTTGGTATGGATGAAGGACAAGACTCTGTGGATATTGAAATTAAAAATAAAGATTTTTATGGATTGCGAATTCGTGAATTGCGTTTGCCAACCAATGTAATTATTTTATCTATTAAACGAGATGGACAACTGTTAATGACGCATGGATATACACGATTGCGACATGGCGATATACTTACTTTAGTTGGTGATACGGAAAGTTTAGAAGAATTAAAAGTTAAATTTGAAGACTAATCACAGAAATCTAATTATTTTTGTACACAAATAAAAAATTAAAATGTTAGGATTAAAGTCGGATACCGATAAATCTTGGGCGAAAATTGCCGAGAAAAATTTAGAACAATTACTTACCGATCATGCGTATGCAGAGCAAAAAGCAGCTGGTGCAGCAATATCTTTAATAATTAACTATTCCGAGGAAACTGAAATGGTTCAAGCACTTTCATCGCATGCCATAGAGGAAATGGAGCATTTTAAAATGGTACACGAATTAATGGTTAAACGCGGAATGGTTTTGGGTAGAGATCAGCAAAGTGTGTATGCAAAACATTTAAGTAAATTTTTTCCGAAAACAAAAGACAGAACCGAAGCATTAATCAGTAGATTGCTTATGGCTGCTCTTATCGAAGCAAGAAGTTGCGAACGTTTTAAGGTGCTTTCCGAAAATTTAAAAGATGTAGAATTGGCTTCTTTTTTTAGAGGTTTATTAGAATCCGAAGCTGGTCATCATGCATTATTTTTAAAATTTGCAAGACAGTATCAAGACCGTTCTATTGTAGATAAAAAATGGAACAATTTTTTAGAATACGAGGCTGAATATATGAAAACAAAAGGTGTTTTACCTTTGGTGCATGGGTAATAAAAAGTTAAAAATTGAATTCACTATAATAATACTACTAATCGAATTTACAGTTTAAATTGGGTCAGATATAAAAGTTGGGGAAAAGTTATAAAAAGTTATCCCATTTTCTTGTGAATGTAAAATAATTAATCTAACTTTACAACAGGTTTATATCACGACAATATCGCTT
>CAYOWM010000144.1:0-4879 GCA_964407635.1 uncultured Flavobacteriaceae bacterium | reverse complement strand
CTTATTTTGTTGCAGGAGCAGTATTTTCAGGTTTTGCTATGGTACAAACTTTATTAATTACGATGCGTAAAGTTTCTAACTTAGAAGAATATATTACTAGAGATCATATTGAAAATATGAATAAAGTAATCTTAGTAACAGGAGGAATCGTAGCAGTAGCATATTTATCCGAATTTTTTGTAGGATGGTATTCAGGTAGTTCATACGAAGATTTTACCTATTTATCTGTAGGAGCAGCAACAGGACCGTATGCTTGGGCATTTTGGGCATTAATACTTTGTAATTCGGTCTTTCCACAGTTATTATGGTTTAAAAAATTGCGTAGAAGCTTTTTAGTTTCTTTTATCATGTCTATTATTATTAATATAGGAATGTGGTTTGAGCGTTTTGATATTATTGTAATAAATTTGAGTAGAGGACATTTACCTTCAACTTGGACACAATTTGAGCCAACCTTTGTAGATATAGGAATTTATATTGGTACTATCGGATTTTTCTTTGTATTATTTTTATTATATGCAAGAACTTTCCCTGTAGTAGCACAAGCTGAGATTAAATCTATTTTGAAATCCTCAGGTGATAGATATAAAGGTAAACATTAAAAATTAATAAAAATTATTTAACTATAAAGTTATGAGTCATAAAATAATACGAGCACTTTTTGATGATGATGACGTACTTTTAAAGGCCGTTAAAAATGTAAGAGAAAATGGTAATGAAATTGAAGAAGTTTTTACACCTTTTCCTGTACATGGTTTAGAAAAAGCTATGGGTTTAAAAGATAGTAGATTATCTATTACTGCATTTATTTACGGTATTACAGGTTTAGGATTTGCTGTTTGGATGATGAATTATATGATGATTTCGGATTGGCCACAAAATATTGGTGGTAAACCAAGTTTTTCGTATGCTGAAAATATGCCAGCTTTTGTGCCAATTATGTTTGAATTAACCGTGTTTTTTGCTGCCCATTTAATGGTTATTACATTTTATATGCGAAGTAAATTATGGCCTTTTCAAAAAGCTAGTAATCCAGACCCAAGAACAACCGATGATAAGTTCTTAATGGAAGTTGCCGTTACTGGTAACGAAGAGGAATTAGCAAACTTTTTAAGAAATAATGGTGCAACTGAAATAAAAGTTGTAGAACAACACTAAAAATTTAATGATGAAAAAATTATTAAATATATATTTGAGCATATTCGTATTAATAGCACTTTCATCTTGCCATAATAAAACCAAGAGAAAGTTACAATATATGCCAGATATGTATCGTCCAGTTCCTTACGAAGCATATTCTGCAAACCCTAATTTTGCAAATGGTTTAACGTCTCAAGATCCTGTAAAAGGTTCTGTTGCAAGAGGTCAAGTTCCTTACGAAGTGCCAAATACTAACGAAGGATATGAATTTGCAAAATTAAATGTAAAATCACCAATAGATTCTTTACATATTGACTATAAAAAAGGTAAAAAGTTTTTTGATATGTATTGTTCTGTATGCCATGGAAAAAAAGGAGATGGAAATGGTATTTTATCTAAAAGAGATAAATTTAACGGAATACCTAATTATGGTTCTCGTGATATTACTGAAGGAAGTATTTATCATGTAATTATGTATGGTAGAAATATGATGGGTTCACACGCATCACAATTGACAAATGAAGAACGTTGGCAAGTAGTACACTATGTACAAAAACTAAGAAACGAGCTTATAAAATAATATAATAATAGATTAACTTATATAAAATGTATACATTTTCAAGTAAATTAAAAACCTTTGCAATTGCATTAATGGTTTTAGGGATTTTAGGAATCGCTTATGGTTTCTTAACTGTACCAAAAGATACACATGCTGTTGAAGAAATATTAAAAGCACACGAAAGTCATGGTGAAGGACATGCTAATGTTGAAAAAGAGCATAATTCACTTACTGAAAAATCTCATGAAGTAGCTACTACAAATCATGAAGAACACCAAGAGCATGTAGCACATGTGTTTCATCAACTACAAAATAAACCTTGGTCTGCATTTTATATTAGTGCACTTTTTTTCTTTATGGTTTCTTTGCTTGTTTTAGTATTTTATGCAATTCAATGGGCAGCAGAAGCTGGTTGGAGTATTGTACTTTTTAGAGTTATGGAAGCAATAAGTGCCTATGTTTTACCAGGTTCTATTATTGTATTTTTGTTTTTATTAGTATCTTCTGTATTGCATTGGAACCATTTATTTGTTTGGATGAGTCCAGAAGCAGCAACTGATGAACTAATTAAATTAAAATCGTGGTGGTTAAATATTCCTTCTTGGATTATTAGAGCTTTTATTTACTTGGCAGGATATAACATCTTTAGATACTTTTTAGTTAAAAAT
The DNA here is from genome assembly GCA_964407635.1 of uncultured Flavobacteriaceae bacterium. Lineage (GTDB taxonomy): Bacteria > Bacteroidota > Bacteroidia > Flavobacteriales > Flavobacteriaceae > S010-17. The sequence continues at coordinate 2,512 of CAYOWM010000144.1, read as the reverse complement.
TCAAGAGCTTTAGATACTACAAAAGACTATAAAACCTATATTCGTAATAAAAATGTTGCCGTAGGATTATTGGTGTTCTTTGCTGTTTCCGAATTATTTTTAGCATTTGATTGGTTAATGAGTTTAGATCCTCATTGGTTTAGTCAATTGTATTCTTTTTATGTATTGGCAAGTATGTTAGTAACAGCAATAACCGTTATTGCATTAGTAACAATGTACTTAAAAAGTAAAGGATATTTACCAGAAGTTAATAATAGTCATTTGCACGATTTAGCAAAATATATGTTTGGGTTTAGTATTTTTTGGACATACTTTTGGTTTGACCAATTTATGTTACAATGGTATTCTAACCAGCCAGAGGAAGTTGTATATTTTGTACCTAGATTGTTAGGAGCATATCAAATTCCGTTTATATCTATGTTGTTTTTGAATTTTGTATTTCCTATACTTATATTAATAAGTAGTGATTTTAAACGTTTTAATTGGATTATCGCAATTGCAGGTATTTCTATCGTTATTGGTCACTTTATGGATGTATATATTTTAATTTCACCAGCAACAGTTGGTAACAGTTTTAGTTTCGGAATGCCAGAATTAGGTTCTGTATTGTTCTTTTTAGGCTTGTTTATATTTATTGTATTTAATGCTTTAGGTAAAGCAAAATTACAGGCAGAAGGTAATCCGTTTATGAAAGAAAGTGAAATATATCAATATTAAGACAAAAAAATCTTTTATTTTAAAAGTTTAAAAATAAATTTTATCTTTGGAAAATATTTTTTGCAGAGGTGTTTAACTAACTAAAATCAATTCATGAAAGCACTATTTTTTATTATAGTTTTTGCTGCTTTAGCTACATTAACTTGGCAAATCGTTAAGTTGCTAGGATTAACAAAAAACGAACAAGTTGCTACCAAAAAAGAAAACAACATTAATGGAATTTTAATGTTAGGTTTAATGATTTTTTTATATGCCTTGATGGTATATTATATGTTCTTTGGTGGTAGAGATGTTCTTTTGCCACAATTAGCAGCTTCCGAAGAAGGAAGGCATATTGATAATTTGTTTAAAATTACCATGGGTTTAATCCTTTTTGTGCAATTTATTACTCAATTTTTAGTGTATTATTTTACGTTTAAGTATCGTGGAAACGACGATAAAAAAGCAGTATTTTTTGCAGACAGTCATAAATTGGAATTGTTTTGGACAGCAACACCAACTATTGTATTGACTATTATTATTATTTATGGACTTTGGACTTGGAATAAAGTACAAGATGTTGCTAATAAAGATGATAACCCTATTTATATTGAATTGTATGCAAAACAATTTCAATGGGAAGCACGATATGCAGGTAAGGATAATATTTTAGGCGAAGCAAATGTTCGTAATATTAAAGGTATGAATACCACTGGAACCGATATGTCCGATAAAAATGCACAAGATGATATTACCGTTTTAAAAGAAATACATTTGCCAAAAGGACGAAAAGTTGTTTTTCAAATGCGTTCGCAAGATGTATTACACTCTGCTTTTATGCCACATTTTAGATCGCAAATGAACTGTGTGCCTGGTATGAAAACTTTTATGGCTTTTACACCTTCTGTTACAACAGAAGAAATGCGTAAAAATCAAGATATTATTAACAAGGTTAACGGAATTAATAAAATTAGAGCAGAAAAATCTAAGGCATTAAAAGTAAAAGGTGAAGATACACTTGACCCTTATCAATTTGATTATTTACTTTTATGTAATAAAATTTGTGGTTCATCACATTATAATATGCAAATGAAAATTGTTGTTGAAGACGAAGCAGACTTTAACAAATGGTTAGCATCTAAAAAAACACTAGCTCAATTACTAAACTAAAATCAACCTTAAAACGATGTATCGTTTTATAAAAAAAATTATATTATTATGTCACATCATAAAGACACCTTTATAACAAAGTACATCTTTAGTCAAGATCATAAAATGATTGCAAAACAATACTTAATTACAGGTATTATTATGGCAGTTATTGGCGGTTTTATGTCTATGCTATTTCGTTTGCAATTAGGATTTCCAGAGCAACATTTTACTATTATTGAAGCCTTTTTAGGTAAAGAAGGAATGACTCCTGATATGTATATGGGATTGGTAACCATTCACGGAACTATAATGGTTTTCTTTGTACTTACTGCAGGTTTAAGTGGTACATTTAGTAATTTACTTATTCCGTTACAAATAGGAGCAAGAGATATGGCGTCAGGACTTTTAAATATGATTTCCTATTGGCTATTTTTCCTATCTTCGGTAATTATGGTAATTTCAATATTTGTACATACAGGTATGGCAAGTGCAGGTTGGACTGTATATCCTCCTTTATCTGCTTTGCCTCAAGCAATGTCAGGCTCTGGTTTAGGAATGGATTTATGGTTAGTTTCTATGGCTATATTTATTGCAGCCTCTTTATTAGGTTCTTTAAATTATATTGTTACGGTTCTTAATTTACGTACAAAAGGTATGAAAATGA